>JAYSYM010000300.1:0-1531 GCA_043727635.1 Bdellovibrionales bacterium
CAAGCAAGTAGACGATCCAAGTTTTTTGGAAGGGTGCAAACGAGTTGTAATGAACTTCGATTTCAATTTCTTTTGAATTCGCGTAAGCCGCGGGATTAATATCTCGAGCCGTCTTTATGAATTCATCAATTGAGGTTTTAAGTTGGTCGGCTTCGGCACTTTGCCCCGGAACATCATTTGGTAGTGCCGTTACGAATGCCTTCGAAATCTCGGTGAATTTAATTCTTAGTGCGTCGTCGAGCTTGCTAAGCGGTACCCACTGGTTATTGGCCGCCTCACTTCCCGGCTGAGGTGCAACTTTGAGCGCAGCTCCTTCGCGGATTCCCATAAAAAGATCGATTTGATTTCTTAAGCGAGCCACAGCTTGATAGTAGGGATCTAACTTTTCTTTTGTTTCGAGTTTGTTAGCAAGTTCCTGGAAGAGAAGACCGATTCGGTCGTTCCTCACGAGATCTTGTGATGCAAAGTATTTCTCATTCACATCAAGTTTGAGCGATTCTTTTAAACCCTTGTGCGGAATCTCGATAATCTTCTTATCGTCCCAAGCTTGCGGAGTTAAAAACCACGTCGTGACGATCTCAACTGCCGGTCGACCTTGAAAAGTTTGTCGGCCAGTAACTAGTTGCAAAGCTTCGCGTGAGAAAGTGTCGTAAGGCTTGATTCTCCCGCCGTCTTGAACCGGCAAATATTTTAGAGAGTCGGTCGAGCCGGCAAAACAAGTGACCGAGAAAAGTAAATTTAGGATTAAACCAATCGCGAACTTCACTCGTAGCTCCTAGCTCAGTCGGGTTGCCGCTTGCTGCCGACGCTTAAAATAGAACATATGAATTGTACCGAGCACAATTAATAGTGAACCGAGGTACTTAATCCATCGGCCGGGATCTTTATTCACAGAAAAAATTGAAGCGATCGGCTGGCCCTGCTCATCTTCGCTAAAACTCGCTTGATAAACTGTGAAGCCGTTATGGTACAGCGGCTCGTTCATCGAAATTTTGAATTCACCTAAACCCGGTACTTCAACTAAGCTTTCGTACGAAGCTGCGCGCATGGTTCCTTGATAACGACCAACGTTGAACTGCTTAAGTGTGAGCGGAAAACCGAGATTAATTCTGCGATTCATGTAGCTAACAATATAAACAGCTTGGTTAGAGAATAGTTTCACCATGCTGTTGAGCCCGAGCCAGTACTCATTGGTCTGATTTTTTGTGACGTATCTAATTTTTATCGCTGAACTCGTAAGTTCAGTCGGGCTGTTCATCTTCTTAAATGTAACTTCTTGTTTGGCAGTTGGGAAATAATCGATTAGCCGGAATTTCAAACCCATCCAACCTGTCTCGATTGTCGCGCCGGCTTTGATAGTCCCCTGCTTGGTGATTTTTCCTTCGCGAGCGGAGTGAATTGAATAGGTAACCGCAGTCTTTGACGTCGGTCGAATCACAATCATGTTTGCGTTCGCGTACGGGACCTCAGAGCTAGACAACACTACTTTTGCCGGTCCGAGGTTTTGTTCTGCAGGCCTGCCTGCGGCCGC
>JAYSYM010000301.1:0-1530 GCA_043727635.1 Bdellovibrionales bacterium
CCTGATGACTGTCGCGGGAAGAAGTTTTGGGAGCACCGCTTTGATGACATCAATCACCACGAACAATACTTAAGTCGCCAGGGTTGGCGGATTTTAAAAATCTTTTTGCACATTTCAAAAACGGAACAGAAAGAGCGCTTGCTTGCGCGCGTTTCTGATCCGAAGAAGCATTGGAAATTTGAATTTGGAGATGCGATCGAACGCGAATCGTGGTCGAAATATCAAAATGCTTACGAAACGTGTTTCCGCGAAACCAGCACGAAGCGAGCGCCTTGGTATGTTCTGCCAGCCGACGATAAGAAAAATGCTAGGCTTTTTGCGATGACTCTCCTTCGCGATACTCTGAGAGACATGAATCCGCAGATACCGAAAAGTACCAAAGAAAAAACGGCCGAAATTACCAAGGCCGCAAAGATTTTGAAGAAGCCTTAAACTTATCACTTAGCTACATCAAATCGATCGGCGTGGCCGTCCACTTCATGTCGCCAATTTTGCGATCGACGCCTTCATAGAGCCCAGCATCTTTTTTCGACTGCCAGTGCGCCACCGAGGACAATCAAATCTGCCATCGATATTTTGCGGCTTGATTTATTTTGTTCCCCTTGGATTTTTCCGAGAGCTGTCAGAACTTTCGCGACTTCAGATGGATTATTTACAGCCCAATCTTTTTGAGGGGCTAAACGCAAGTGCCCGCCATTTGCTCCGCCACGCCTATCTGTCGAGCGGAATGAAGAGGCTGCCGCCCAAGCAGTTCGAACTAGTTCAGATGTTGTGAGACCTGAATCAAGAATTTTCTTTTTAAGACTTCCAATCTCAGAATCGTTCACTAACTTGTAATCCACTGTAGGAATCGAGACACAAGATTTGGCTAAAAACACTCGGAAGTAAATTTGATATTATCTATCGCGGTATAGAGAGTTTCTATTAGCCCGCGCAGTATATAGACAGCTAAGGTGAGGTGCATGAAGGTATTCAGAATTAAGCAGAAGGTTAGCTGGAAATGGGTGGGAGGCACCGTCGAAGGTGTAGTGGTTCGAATCTTTAGAGAAAGAGTAGAACGAAAAATCAAAGGGTCTCTTATTGTGCGAAATGGTTCGAAGGAGAACCCCGCTTATTTAGTTCGCTCAGTGAAGGGCAACTTTGCGTTAAAGCTGCACTCGGAGCTGAGTCTTGCGACCTCGTCAAAATTAGCGGGCTCTTCTTTAGTTCGATCCCTTCTCAATTAACAATTTCAATGATGCATAATCGTTACAGGAGTTAAAATGGAATCCGAAGCACCGAAATGCCCGTTCTCTGGCGGACGCGCGCAGCATTCAACTAACAGTTCGCAACTCAATCGCAACTGGTGGCCAAAACAACTCAACCTCAAAATTTTGCATCAGCATTCTTCGAAGTCGAATCCGATGGATCAGAATTTTGAGTACGCACAAGAGTTCAAGAAGCTCGACTATGCAGCTCTAAAAAAAGACCTCAAAAAAGTTATGACTGACTCTCAGCCTTGGTGGCCTGCAGATTGGGGACACTACGGTG
>JAYSYM010000302.1:0-4924 GCA_043727635.1 Bdellovibrionales bacterium
TCGGTGTCACGCGCGCGCACATGGAAGCAGATGCTGGCAAATCAACTCACGTTGGTGAGTATAGTTTAATTAATTTAAATCGCGCCGGCGTGCCGTTAATGGAAATTGTTTCAGATCCAGAGATTCGCTCTCCGCAGGAAGCTGCCGAGTATGCGAGGACAGTTAGACAAATTCTTCGCTATCTCGAAGTGTGCGATGGAAACTTAGAAGAGGGATCGCTTCGGTGCGACTGCAACGTTTCGGTTCGTAAAAAAGGTGCTTTGAAACTTGGAACTCGAGTTGAGATTAAGAACATCAACTCGTTTCGCTTTGTAGAAAAAGCCATTGAGTTTGAGATTCATCGACAAATTGATAGTCTTGAGTCGGGTGAAGCGATCAATCAAGAAACTCGTCTGTATGATCCAGACAAAAATAGAACTTTTGTGATGCGCTCAAAAGAGGAAGCTGACGACTATCGCTACTTCCCTGATCCTGATTTGCTTCCGTTGGAAATCACGACACAGCAAATTGAACTGGTAAGGTTGGGCATGCCAGAGCTACCACTCAAGCGTGCTCAACGTTTTATAGATGACTACAAACTCCCTGAGTATGATGCGTTCTTCCTAACGGGCGAGCGAGAAGTGTCTGACTATTTTGAAGCTGCAGCAAAAGTGAGTGGCAATCCGAAAGCGGTGTCGAACTGGGTGATGAGCGATCTTATTCGTGAGCTTAACGACAACAAAAAGTCGGTAACCGAGTCGCCAATTTCGTCAGAGAACTTAGCAAAGTTAATTGTCGAGATCGATAAGGGAACCATTTCAGGGAAAATTGGGAAGACTGTCTTCACCGAGATGTGGCAGTCGGGGAAAGACCCGCAAACAATCATCAAAGAACAAGGTCTAGTTCAAATCACCGATCTGTCGGCAATTTCGAAAATCATCGACGAAATAATTGCCGCAAATCCAGCGCAACTTGCTGAATATCGAAGTGGAAAAGATAAGCTTTTTGGCTTCTTCGTGGGCCAAGTAATGAAGGCTTCGAAGGGTCAAGCGAGCCCCGAAGTAGTGAATGATTTGTTAAAACAAAAGCTCAAAGGCTGACCGTGAGAGTTGCAACTCTTGACCTCGGAACTAACACTTTTCTTTGTCTCATTTGTGAGGTTGAAGACGGTAATATTCAGACCGTTTTGGAAGATCAAGTGCGAGTCGTGAGGCTCGGCCAGGACGTAAATAAAACGCGCAAACTTCATCCCGATGCATTGAAAAGAGCCGAAGAATGCTTCAAAGAATTCGCGAAACTCATATCTAACTATCGTCCAGATCGGGTGCTTGCATTTGCAACGAGTGCAGCTCGCGATGTTCAAAATGCGAACGAACTTTTTGAACTTGGAAAGCGATTTTCGATTCCGATTCAGGTCATTTCTGGGGAGCAAGAAGCCGAGTGTACTTTTGTTGGAACGATCGATTCAGAACTTAAAAAACCGGTCGCGATTGTCGATGTTGGCGGAGGCTCTACCGAGTTCATTATCGGCGACAGCGAAGGCATTAAATTCAGAACAAGTTTAGACATCGGAAGTGTTAGGCTGACCGAGCGATTTATCACCGAGCATCCAATCAAAGATGATGAACTCAAAAATTTAGAACAGCATTTAACTGCCGAGACTTCCACGTTAAAATCTATACTGGATCAACTTCCAAGCGAACTTAAGCCAACAAAAGTGATTGCCGTGGCCGGAACTCCTACAACCCTTGCAACGATCGATATGAAGCTTCCGTTTGAGGGTGAAAAAGTGCACGGCTATTTGCTGTCGCTTTCGTCGATAAAAGCGTGGGCCGAAAAATTAAGACTGATGTCGGTTGAAGAACGCCAGGGCCTTGCGGGCATGGAACCAAAAAGGGCCGATGTCATCGTTGCCGGAGCGCTTACACTTTTACACTCATGCGAAGTTTTTGAGCGCGAAGATGTCGAAGTTTCGATACGTGGACTAAGGTATGGCATTGCAAAACTCATGAGCCAGGGAGCACTTTGATGGCATGGAAAACCCCGACCCCCGAACAGCGTCGCCGAACAGCTAAGATTGCAAAGCTCATCCGCATACTTTTGTATCTCGGAATTGCCTTCATGCTTTTTTCACAGGCGAAAGCCGACGGCCAATTTGACGGCCGATTTGACGGCCGATTTAAAGTTCAAAAGATTAAAATTGGATCGCAAACTCTTGATGTCGAAATTGCCGACGATAATGCCAAGCGGTCACTTGGTCTGATGAACCGAAAGGTTTTGAAAGACGGCAAGGGAATGCTTTTTATCTTCGAAGAACAACAAATCCTTAGCTTTTGGATGAAGAACACGCTCATTCCACTTTCGATTGGGTATTTTGATCAGAATAAGAAGCTGTTTCAAACACTCGACATGAAACCAGCTTCTCCTATGGACGCGCATCCCCCGAGCTATCCTTCGTCTCGGCCGGGCAAATATGCACTCGAAGTGCCGATCGGCTGGTACAATCGCCATAAGATCACACCAGGAGCGACGTTTACCTTTGTCGAAATGGATTTACCTAAGCAGCCTAGACGATAGTCTGCGTCCTCAATTATCGTGCTTCAGTCACATACTTTTCCATGATTAAATTGAGCAGAAGCTAAAAAGTTTTGCGAACAAAGCTACTCAAGGATGAACGGCTATGATTAAACGACTCCTGATATCTCTCCTTTCCCTAACATTGGGTCTTCACCTTACCGGTTGTACATCTGACAACGCTGCACAGGACTCTGAAGAGTCAGTGGTTTCAAGCGACGACAGTTTCAATCAAGAAAACTCTGGTGACTTTGAAGAAGGCAGCGCCGAGGACGGATCCGGACAGGCTGCGAGCGAAGCTGCGGATGGTGAGTCAGTCGACGACACTGCACTCGCTGATGGTGCTGCTCCAGCAGATCAGGCCGCTGCTCCTGCAGAAGGCGACGGACAAGAAACAGCGGCTCCTACAGACGCAGCAACTCCAACTGAAGGTGCAGAATCAGACGAACTCGCACTTGATGATGGTGCTGATCCAGCAAACGAATTCCCTGATGAAGTTGCAGGTACTGATGCTGCACCGGTAGATGGTGCTGCACCAACTGATCCAGCAGCTCCGGCTGATGGCGCTGCTCCAACAGACACAGCCGCAACTACAGGTGAACAACCAACCGACGCTGCAGTATTTGACCCAGCAGCGGGTGGCGATCAACCAACAGACCAAGCTTCATCAGAGCCACCTCCAGTAGATGATTCTGCAAGTGCTGACACGTCGACTGCCGACACATCAACTGAATCTGACACTACTGAAGTTGTTGCTTCAGAGCCAGCACCGAAACCATATCTTCCATTACTAAAAATTAAAGATGCTCCGTTTGAAAATGGCGGAACATTGTTAAACCGTTTCTACGTAGCTCGCGAAGGCGACACAACTAAATCTGTGAGCGAAAAAATTTACGGATCAAATCGTTCAAAAGATTTAAAGAAGTGGAATGTGCTTCTTGCAAATCGTCCAATGAAAGTTGGCGACAAAGTTTATTACAACTCTCCAAAAGATCCTGCTGATAGCAGTAAGATGATTAGCTGGTATGAAGAGCAAGGTGTTGCGCCTTCTACTTATACTGCGCAAGAGGGTGACGACATCCGCGAACTTTCTACGAAGCTTCTTGGAAACAAGAACTCATGGAAAGAATTGTGGGCGACTAATATGGATGTTGAATCAAAAGGTTCATTGCCTGCTGGAACAGAACTTCGTTACTTCCCGCAAGATGCTGGCACTCAAGCAGTTGCAAGCAACTCAACTCCACCGGCTGATATCCCTGCGCCAACTGATACGGCTGCAACTCAACCGATGGATCAAGGTTTACCACCGGATGATCCGACGATGAATCCTCCAATGGACGACCTTGCGGCAAATACTGGAACAGTTGCACCACCACAAGATTTCGGCGCTCCTCCTCCTCCGCCGCCACCAGATATGGCCGCTGCACCACCTCCGCCACCAATGGAACCAATGCAAGCGCCACCTCCACCGAAGCCAACGACTCGTGCGGCAGCTGCTGACGAAGAAATGGCCGGAGATCCAGATCAAACAATGATGTTAGGTGCTGCAGGCTTATTACTTCTTGGTGGAGTGTTAGCGTTCAGCGTGATTCGTCGTAAGCGCAACTCTAAGCGCATCGACATGACCCAAACTCAAATTTAAATTCGCCCAACATAGAAAAACAAAAGGGAAGCTGACGCTTCCCTTTTTTGTTTGTAGTGACTGTTGCTGCTTATGCAACTGTTGCGATCGAAGGTTATGCAACCTTCTTGAAGATGTTATCCAAAACAGAACGGCGTGATTCGCGTTTTGATTCTACGAAGTAAATTAAATCATCAACGATTTGCACGTCGCGATTGTTTTGTGGCATAAAGCGAACGCCGCAACCTTGAGAGTTAGCCCAAACGATGAGTGCGGTGATCGTGCGTGTGCGCCCGCCAACATTGAACTCGATGTTAACTTTGTCGTCGGTACTTAGTGTATGACCGCGGTGTTCTAAGAACGCGCCCGTAATACTAATATTGCGGAGCTGACCAGCATCACCACTGCGAGCGTAATTACGTCGGTATTCCACCTCTAATTTGAGTGGAACCCGCGGTGCAGGTGCATTTTCTGTCGAATACATATTCAACCTCCGATCACTTAACTATCGGCCTCCGGCGTTATAACTCAAGAGGATCACAGGCATTTTCTCAAAGTGACCACTCGGCATGTATCGCTTTGAGAGAGTCTTAACGAATGTCGAAAAATCTGACCAAGTTGTTTACGAAATTAATGATCAAGGGCCTGTATCGAATTGGTACGGCAGCCGCAAAATAATTGAGTATTGACAAAACTCCGGGTTCTATAGAAAGTAGCTTTAATCTTAAGCGATCAAAGCGGCCACCCAAA
>JAYSYM010000303.1:0-4918 GCA_043727635.1 Bdellovibrionales bacterium
ACTGAAAGACATAAAAGGTTCTGTACGAAGAACTTCATGACAAGCCCCCTTGTTGCTTAGAGGCTATCAAAGGCTCATAAGGTTAATCGTCAGGGTTCTACCGCTTTTCTGTCAGGTACGAGTCAAGGAGGGCGCGTGAGTTCAGTTTCGCCCGTAGCACTGACAAGAAGATGAACACGCCACCTGTCTTTCGGTCTAGGAACACGACCTCTCGAGGGGGTGCGCGGAGTTTAAAATTAGAAATCAGGGTGCCGACCATTTTCGTTAAGCGCCGTGGTAAGTCGGTAGCTTTATAGTCGTAGTCGCCACCGAGAGTTACTGGTTCGGTCATGGTGAAGCAGAAATCGGCGAAGATCTCTTTCAGGCGTTCATCATCGTCTGGCTGAGAGAAGCCCAAGGCTTCGGCCGCTTTTTGGAGTGCGACACGGTCTTTTGAAAGTGAAGCGCGTACCATCGCACGGTAATTCTTAAGCCAATGCTCGTCGAACATTCGTAGGGCGCCAAAATCTAAAAGAATGAGCTTATCATCGTAGTCAGACGCACCACTTATGCGGATTTTGTAGTTACCTAAGTGGGGGTCGGTTTGCACGCGGCCGAGTTTAAAAAGTTCTTGGTAGTAAACTTCGAGTGCGATGAGGCCTAAGTTGTTTCGTCGCTCCTGCGACAGAGCTGCAACTTCGGGGCTATCGATGGCGAAACCTTCTTCGTACGACGTCGCTAAAACTTTTGACGTTGAAAAGTGTGGATAAGTTTTGGGTACAACTAAGCGCTTATCGGCTTTGAAGGCTTCACGAAAATAATTTGTGTACTCAAGCTCTTTTCGATAATCGATTTCTTGCACAAGCATTTCTTTTACTTCAGAGAAAAGCTCGTCAAGGTGAGGCATGCGCGGAATCAATTGAGCCATTCCGAAAATTCCGCGTAGCGTTCGGATATCGCTGTCGATGGCCTTCGCAACTCCGGGATATTGAATTTTTAGAGCAATCCGCTCGCCAGTCGCGATGATCGTAGCTAAGTGAACTTGGCCGAGTGAAGCGCTTGCGAGGGGAGTGTGTTCAATTTCGAGTTCTGCAAGTTTGTCGTTACCCAGTTCTGCGACTAATTCTTTTTTAATTGAGCGCCATTGTAGAGGGGGCGATTGATACTGCAGCGATTTCAAAATCGAATTTACTTCGGGCGGAAGGAAATGCTCTCCGTACATCGAAAGCATTTGGCCAACTTTCATCAAGCTGCCTTTGAGTTGCCCGAGTTCAGAGGCAAGTGCTTTCACTTGCGAGAGCAAGAGATCTTGTAAACGTTTGCCTGAAGCATCTTCTCCAGAAATCAAATTTCCGAGCTTGTGAGCAGCAAGTCTGCCGCTCGCACCAAGGGAAAGCTTAGCAAGCGATAATCCTCGCGACATAACTCCTGATCGAATTGATTTTATTTCTTTCTTAGCCATCGGATTCGCATTGAGTGAAATCACTCCACTGCGCAAAATCGAAATTCTTTAAACCTAAGAGGCAATCTAGAGTCTGCTCCGCAGTTTGAATCATTGCTTGGAGTGATTGCACGCGCTCGGCGCTTAGCCGTACTTCACCTTCAGCGGCAATCGGCAGAGTTTTCGCAGCCGATGAAATTCGGTTTAGCATTCGTCGCTCACGTTTTCTTAACACTGCAGTAATCGTGTGAGTGATATCGGGATTGGCCGAATAAGTTGTAGTCGTACTTTTCCCGGCAACTTGAATCACGTCGTGAACTAAAAGCTCAGCAAGCGACATACTCATCAAAGCTTTTGAAACATCAAGTCTTCGGATGAGGGCGCCAGCATCGAGAGGCTCTTGCGAGAGAAAGATATGCGTCCAGATTCGGCCATGGATACTTTTAAAACCCCAATACTCCATAAACGCACCCACTTGCTCGGCAACGTCGCTTAATTCGGGTGGTACTCGGAGTTTGTCCATGTCAGTTAGTTATCATACTTTAATTACTTGTCCATCTGCGATTACTAACAAGTGATCGCCTTCTTTCTTGCTCACGTCTACGCCGCCCGTGAAGAAGCTAAAGGCAGGTAGCTGTGCACGATCTTTTTGTATCCAAAAACAGGGCAGGCGAAGTGAATCCCCTTTGCTGTAAAGACGTGCCATTGGATGTAAGTGACCACTGAAGACAAACTTCTCAGTATTTTTCACCTCGTCATGCGAGAACACGAAATCGTCCTCGATCGTATCACCAGACTCCTCATCAATGCGCCAAGAAACTGGAGCGTCGAAGTGGCGATCATGATTTCCTAAAACGAGATGAAAATAGAAAGAGGTCTGCGCACGCCATTTCGCGACCTCATCGACTACTTCCTCTGTTAAGCCTTTCACCGAGTGAATCAGATCACCTAAAACCATGAGGCGTTTGGCTTGAGTAACAACGAGCGCTTGATTAAGTCTTGCGAGATCGTCTTTTAGAATTCCACGAGGAATCGGCACTCCATGACTCTGAAAAACTTCGGTCTTGCCCCAATGTAGATCGGCTGCGAACAAAGTGGATTTCTCTCGCCAAAACATTGTCCGCGACCCCATAAAATCGAAAGTTTGGCCGCGAATCGTAAAACTATATGTGCCGGGCGCAGGTGGAGTAGCGCGCACTGGTTCGGTCATATGATGGAGCTCCATTGCTCTTTCATTCGTTCAAGACGTTGCGTGAGAGATTCAGTTGAGAGTCTCGCTGATAATCGTTCGGCGATCAACGGGAAGCCGAGAGGCGATGGTCTTCTGATGTTTCGCACGCAGAATTCACTTTTTTGTAATCTCTCGAGAGTGGTCAGCAGGCGCGAGTTCTCGAGTTGCTTCTCAAGTACCTGACGCTCAGCCTGCTTGATAAGTAAATTGCCTTCGTCATATTTTCTAAACACTTCGTAGAGGAGCGAAGAGCTTACCTGAACTTGCCTCATTGATTTTTCTTTACCCGGGAGTGTTTGCTGAACAAGACCCGCCACTCTCGCAATTTCTCTGAACTCTGATTTCGCAAGCTCCGCTAAGTTCATGCTGCTGTGTAAGTCATCGACGAGTTGCTCAGGTGAGAAAAGAGATTTAGTGACAAATTTTCCATATGGAAAAGGCTCTGGACTCACAAGTTCAAAGCCGTAGTCATTGACCGACGCCGAGAATGTTGACGGTTGTTTGATCCCGAGTCTTAAGGCGATGAGGGCTGCGAGGCCTTCGTGGAGCGATCGCCCCTCAAACGGATAAACAAAAAGGTGATGGCCTTCACGAGTCTCACAAGTTTCAATTAATAATTCGTTTAAGTGCGGGATCGCCGAGATTTGTTTTTGCGCTCGTAAGATATGTTGGACTGCGAACAGCTCGGGGCCGATGAGTTGCCCACGGTCGGCTTGATCTAAAATTAGCCTAAGCGCGTGCGAGAGTGAAGTTGAGAACGGAAGTCTGCTTCCGGCCCAAACAGAAACAAGGGATGCAGGTTTTTTAGCAAGCTTCACTTGAGCTTTAAGATCTTTCATTCTCACGAACTCTAAATTGCGACCGCTGTAGACAAAGACGTCACCTTTTCGAAGTTTAGAAATAAAACTTTCTTCAATCGTCCCAAGTTTTTTACCTGTTTGAAATGCAACCTGCACTCCGACATCTGAAACAATAGTTCCGATGTTCATTCGGTGAAGTCTTGCGATCTTTGGTTTTTCGACGATGTAGCGGCCGTAAAATTCTTTTACCCTGTGATAATTGGCGTAGCCTCGGAGAGTGGCACCACCACTCACTACCAGATCAAGTGCCCAGCCGAGTTCTTCTTCGGTGAGACTTGCGTACGAGTAAGCCGAAATTACTTCGTTATAAATTTCTTCTTTGCTGAATCCTCCGCCGAGAGCGCGAGTGACCAAGTACTGTGTAAGAACATCCATTGGCTTATTGAGTGCTAGTCTTGGCTCGATCTCGTTTCGTAAGACTGCTTGCCTTGCAGCTGCGATTTCTACCAATTCAAGTGCGTGAGTGGGAACAAAGAGCATCAAGCAACTTTCGCCCGGCCTGTGGCCTGAGCGACCAGCTCGTTGAATTAACCGACCAATACCTTTTGGCGAACCAATCTGAACAACTCGCTCGACCAAACCAAAATCAACGCCGAGATCGAGTGACGAGGTACAGACAACAAATGAAATTCCACCATTTTTAATTCCATGTTCAACCCTCTCGCGTTCTGCGCGATCGAGTGAACCATGGTGAAGCGCGGTTTTTGCTGCCCAGCCTGGTTTGATTTCTACAAGTGCTTGATACCAGCGTTCGGCCTGCGACCGAGTGTTGGTAAAAATCAGCGTCGATTTTTTTGGATCAAGCCACTGCGCTAGCGGTTTTGCCATTCTGATTCCAAGGTGACCAGCCCAAGGGAAAGTGTCGAGTTCGTCAGGAATGAGAGATTCGATATGAATCGGTCTGGGCAAGTCAGCTTGAATGATTCGAGGAGCACTCTTGCTGCCGGTAACAGCGAGTGCAGCTTCTTCTAAATTTGCAACCGTTGCGGTAAGCGCCCACGTGCGTAACTTTGGACTGACGACTCTTAATCTTGCGAGTGCAAGCTCCAGCAAAGAACCGCGCTTTGATTGCAGGAGCTCATGCCACTCATCAACAATCACGCACTCAAGATCTTTGAATTGCTCGGCTGATTCGTTGTAACTGAGAAGAAGTTGAAGGGATTCAGGAGTAGTAACGAGGACTTCTGGTAAATTAATTTTTTGCTTCGCTCGCACTGAAGCTTTGGTGTCACCAGTGCGACTTCCAACTGCGATTGAAAGTTTAAAATCATCGACTGGCTTTTTAAGTGCTAGTTCAATGTCACGTGAGACTGCCTTAAGGGGAGTGATGTACAGAACTCGTAAGCCAGAATTCTTTTTAAGCTTCTGTCGCATGAGGCTTGCGAGCGGGCCCATGAACGCTGCATA
>JAYSYM010000304.1:0-4902 GCA_043727635.1 Bdellovibrionales bacterium
AAATCAGATCGTAAAATTAAACAATTCATCCGAGTTGCCTGAACTTGTGCTTGTTGCGTGAGAGAGATGATTCGCTTTGCATAATCAAACAGAAGCTGACCTTGGGTTGTCGGTTTTGCGTGACGAGTGCCACGAGCTAACAAATTCACTCCAAGTTCTTCTTCGAGATTTCGAATCTGTTGGCTAACTGCTGGTTGAGTGAGAAATAGCTTTTCTGCTGCCGCAGTCATGCTGCCTTCAGAAATAACGGTCGAGAATGTGATCAATTGCTGTAAGTTCATCGTGAGCTCCTAAAATCAGCCTATTCTAACAAGATCCCTAGGTCTATTTACAAGTCTCGTCTTGGCAGAAGGCCTAGCGCGTAGTTTAATATTCTCATATGCGTTTACTTCTTTTGACTCTCATCATGTTACTCAGCCCGAACAATGCTGAAGCAAAGCTGTTTAAGAACGTCTACGTCAGCTTCGAACTTCCGAATGACTGGGATTGTGCACTCGAGGGTACCGAGTGGGTTTGCCGCAATCAAAAGAATCCACAGTCTTCGCGTGAAGCCATCATTATCCTTACAGCTAAAGAAGCAGGTCCAGTCGATAACTTAAACGCGTACTTTGGGCACTTACGTGCAGCTCGCACTCTCACTGGTGCCAACGGAATGCCGTCGCAATCAAAAATTTTGCAGGTAAAGAATCGCTCGATCTCAAACCATCCTTGGGTTGATGCCATGCACCTGGGGTCAGAGATTTCTAATTACTACTCTCGTTACCTAGCGACTACCAAAGATGCTCTTGGAATTTTGGTCACACTTTCGGCGCATCGCCTTCATTATAAAAAGTACGCAAACGACTTCTTCCGAGCTGTTGAAAGCTTGAAAGTTCTATCGACCAAGGGCTTGAACACCGGTAATCCTGCGTATGGTATTCGTCCAGGCAGCGGCGGCCAGCTCGGGCCTGGCGGCAACTACATTCCGCCTGACATGATGGACTCAGAACTCGACTCATCTAGCGAAGGCTCAGGCTCTAACGATGCAGTATGGGGCGGAGCACTTCTCCTGATCGCAGCCGGTATTTACATATTCCTTAAGAAGCGTAAGAAGTAAAAATTCTAAGCCGATCTTCCTCGACTACACTGCGCGCGTATTCGTGGTTAAGATGTTTCTCATGGCAGCACAATACGCAGAATCAGTCCTAAATTTCATTCAGACGGCTTACCAAACAATCGATCGTTTAAATCTTTCGATGGAGATGCTGGCTGCAATCGCGGCTGTCGTGACGATCGCATTTTTGTTTGCAATGCGCGAACTTGCTGCATGGTTTTTCAAGATCGATGATTTGAAGCGAGATATTCGCTCACTTGAAGTTGGAATTTCGCGCCTCGAAGGTGAAATCAAAGCGCTTCAATCGAAAGATTCAAATTCATACGGCGAACCAACTGCGGCAGCGCCTCCGCACTTACGCCGCGTCGAACAGTTCCCAATTAACCACTAGGCTACTGATAATCAGAAGCTTTCTTAATCGTAACGTTTGCGCCCTTGATTGCTTTCAACTGCGGCGCAACTTCTGCTGACGAATACACGACCATCTTTACGTTTGCCGGATCGATGTATTTTTTGATCGCCTTATTTACATCAGACGCTGACACATCAGATAGATCGCTCAAGTAATTACGTAAGTAGCTATCGGAAATTCCGTACACTCTTAAGACCATCAAATTAAAGGCAAGTTTCTCGGCAGTTTCAATTGATGTCGGGAACATTCCGGCTAAGTAACCTTTTGCCTGTTCAACTTCGGCTTCAGTCACACCTTTTTCTGTAAACGTACGAACTACGGTCATTGTCTCTTCGATTGTTTTTCCGAGAGTCTGATTCTTAGTGAATGTTGAAATTTCGAAAGCACCTTGCCCTTGGCGGGCATCAAAGCCCGACGAAATTGAGTAAGTAAGGCCAAGATCTCTGCGTACGCGATTTACTAGGCGACTCGAGAAAGCTCCGCCTAAAATTGTGTTCGCCAATCGGAGAGTTAGGAAGTCGGGATTATTTCTGCGAATGCCCGGGTGGCCAATTCTGATTTGCGATTGAACCAGTCCCGGTTTGTTAACAAGCACGGCTTGAGTGCCTTCAACTTTTGGAACGTCAGGAAGAGTTGGCACCGTAATTTTCTTTTGCTCCCAAGCAGCAAAAGAGCTTTCAACTTTCTGTCTGATCTCTGGAGTAATTTTTCCGACGACTGCCAAAATTGAATTGTTTGGTCTGAAGTATTTTAAATAGTGCTGAATGATATTCTTACGTCGAAGTTTTTCGACTGACGAAACAGTCCCAGACACTGGTTTTGAATAAGGGTGGCCTGATCCAAACAGTGTGTCTTCCCATGCCAAATCAACAAAAGCTTCGGGAGAGTCTACTCGCTTGCGAAGCTGAGCGATTGTACGCTTCGTCGCTCGGTCCACTTCCTCAGCTGCAAACGAAGGCTGAGTAATGATCTCGCTAAATAGATTTAAGAGAGGATCGGCATCAGAAGAAAGAGCACTTGCTCCGAACAAAGAATAATCGCTAGTAACAGAGGCGCTGAACTCTGCACCAATACTCGCAAGTTGGTCAGCTACTTGAGGCGCTGAGCGTTTAGAAGTCCCTTGATCAAGAAGGTCTGCGACGAATGAAGTCAGGCCACTCGCATCCGCAGGGTCAGTACTCGCTCCGCCTTTGATCAAAAGAGAATACGAAATGTACGGGAGCGATTCATCTTTGATGTAAAGAACTGTTAGTCCGTTCGCCAAACTCTTTTCGTCAAACGACGGAAGTCTAAACGATGAACTCGGCTTAAAAACTTGAGTTGGTGAATTTGTAGTTGGCGCGGTAGTTCCGCACGATGTTGCAAAGGCAAGACAGCTAAAAGCTAGGACTGTTTTCCGGAGAGTTTTCTTCATCTTACTGTCCTCCCTGTTGGCTAGGTAAAAGTGTTATCGTGTTAGCACGCTCGGGAGTAAGGTACTTATTAGCAACTTGCTTAATCTGATCGGCAGTCACCAGCTCGTAGCTCTCTAAATCTTTAAACAACTGCTCCCAGTCATTAAAAAGAATTTCATTTTGAGCGATGGCTTCAGCTTTTCCAGAAACTGTTTTTAGTTGTGACACGTAATTTTGAATGATTTGCTTTTTCGCCTTCGCAAGCTCTTCTGGCTGCACGAGTTGATGACGTGGGCGCCACACTTCTGCAAGAAGTGCCTTTTGTACGGAGTCCGCACCCTGTCCTGGCTTTAGACTTGCGAACACCTGGAAAATTCCGTGATCTTGAAGCGAGTAGTTTGATGCACTCGCCGATGTTGCCGTCTGCTCTTTGTAAACTAAACGCTTATGGAGTCGACTTGAACTGCCTTGCCCAAGAATATTTGAAAGTAAATCGAGGGGATAAACATCCGCATGTCCCGCTGCTGGCGCTCGGTACGCGAGTGCCACAGTTACGTTTTGCACTGGCTGGCGGATTAGTTGCCCGCGACCACTTGCTTGTTGAGGTTCAGTCGCTAAGGTTCTTTTCGGAAGCTCCTGCGCCGGAATGTGACTGTAATACTTTTGGATCAAGCTCTTCGCATTGGAAGATTTGAAATCTCCGGCGATAACGATCACTGCATTGTTTGGAGAGTAGTAAGTTTTAAAGAACTGACGCGCTTTCTCTACCGTGACCGCATTTAGATCTTTCATGTAACCAATTACTGGCCACTTGTAAGGGTGAGCCCTAAAAACAGTTGAGAAGATTCCCTCTCGAAGAAGACCCATGGGGTTGTTATCAACTCTGAAGCGACGCTCTTCTTTTACGACTTCGCGCTCGCTTTTCATATTTTCTTCAGTGACCTGAAGATTCACTAATCGATCGGCTTCCATATCGACAATCAACTCGAGCTTCGAACTTGGAAGATTTTCGTAGTAGCCAGTGTAATCATGAGTTGTGAACGCATTATTCACGGCTCCGTTACTTTGCAAGATCAGGTCGAATTGATCGCGAGAGTATCTTTTAGTGCCGGTGAACATCATGTGCTCAAACAAGTGAGCAAGGCCGGTGAAGCCGACTTCTTCGTGCTTTGATCCGACTCTGAACCAAGTGTTGTAACTGATGATAGGAGCTGAGTGATCTTCGTGAAGTAAAACAGTTAGACCGTTCGGGAGAGTAAACTTCTCAACCTTGAATCTAATTTGTGAACTTAAACTTGGCGTTGCGGTTTCAGCTGCGTGCGATGACGCTGAGAAAATCAAAACGCAACCCAAAGCAGCTTGTGCAACTAGTGCAACTAAAGACGAGGATAGCCTCATTGAGACTCCTTCCATGAAGTACATCAAGTAGTAATAGGTACGCCTGAATTGTGACGTGGCTGAAAATGACTGTCAATAGAGGTGGTTATTGAGCTGGCTACTGCACGACGAAATCGCTAAAGAAAATGTCTTTAACTACGCCAGTCTTTAAGTGCTGGTTAAGAGTCACTGCGATCTGGTCTTTAAGGAAAAGTTTCCCCTGGATCGTCTCGACGTCTCTAAATTCTTTTGCGTTCAGGATGCGAACAATCGCATCGCGAGCTGCTGGATTGAGTTGAACTACTTCTTCAAACCCTTCTTCGTCTAGCATCTCGAGTGTCATCTCGACTCTTACCAAGCGTCGTGGGTTACCGGCTAAGTTTACTGTGAAGGGCGGAAGTGTGTAATTGATTGCAGCCTTTTGGTCATTAGACTCGCGCTCAGCTTTTAATTGCTGATAGGCAGCTGGCTCGCGAAGTATCGCGGGAGCGTGACCCATTGTATTTTGATATGTGAGGAAGGCACCGCCGCCAACGATTGCAAAATTACCCGCAATCATGACGAAGCCAAGGATCTTTGCTAGATCAAACTTCTTCTTGGCTTGGCCTTCCTGATCATTTTCTTCT
>JAYSYM010000305.1:0-1508 GCA_043727635.1 Bdellovibrionales bacterium
AATATGAAGATTGAAGAGTCTGCCGCTATCAGCCCAGGCGGTTGCGTAATTGAAACGAACTACGGTGTTGTTGATGCCACAGTAGAAAAACGAGTTCAGAAACTTTGGGAAGCTCTTGCAGACAAACTTCCAAAAGTTAAAGACTCTGTCGGCTCAACGGAGAACGACTAATGTCGCAAGTCGACCTAGCTCTTAACCTCACCAAATATCAAACCATCGTTGACCGTGCTCACTTAACTGAAGACAGCGGTAAGGTAACACAAGTTATTGGCCAGATGATGCTGGCGTATCTTCCAGGCGCAGCAGTCGGAAGTATCTGCGAAGTGCATCCAAACAACGCCGATAAATTCTTAGCCGAAGTGATTGGCTTTCGTGACCGCAATACATTGCTAATGCCACTTGGTGAAATGCGCGGAGTAGGTCTTGGCACTCGCCTTGTGCTCCAGCAATCCAGTGCAACAATTCGAGTTGGACCAGAACTTTTAGGTCGAATCATTGATGGGATGGGAAATCCTCTCGATGGTAAAGGGCCGATTGAAACTACCGACGAAAACTTAATTTATCATTCAGCCGGAAATCCTCTTGATCGCGATCCGATTCATCAGCCGATGGATCTTGGCGTTCGAGCGATCAACGGACTTATCACAATCGGTCGCGGTCAGCGCGTAGGTATCATGGCTGGCTCTGGAGTGGGTAAGTCAGTTCTTATGGGCATGATGGCGAAATGCTCAAACTCAGATGTAAACGTCATTGCGTTAATTGGTGAGCGGGGCCGAGAAGTAAAAGAGTTCGTCGAAGACATTTTGGGCGAAGAAGGTTTGAAGCGCTCAGTGGTCATCGTAGCGACAAGTGATCAATCAGCTCTCGTGCGTATGCGCGCATCGTTTGTTGCAACTACAATCTCAGAATATTTTTGCCAACAGGGCGCCCACGTTTTATTGATGATGGATTCGGTGACACGCTTTGCGATGGCTCAACGTGAAATTGGTTTGAATGCGGGCGAACCACCTGCTTCTAAAGGTTATACTCCAAGCGTATTCGCTCTTCTTCCTAAGCTTTTAGAGCGCGCAGGCGCTTTTGTCGGCAAAGGAAGTATTACGGGACTCTATACAGTTCTCGTTGAAGGTGATGACATGGACGACGTGATCGGCGATGCAGTTCGTTCGATCGTCGACGGGCACATTGTTCTAAAGCGCTCGCTTGCACAAAGAGGTCACTTTCCCGCAATTGACGTACTTCAAAGTACCTCGCGTGTGATGCGAAACGTAGCTTCGAGAGAACACGTTGAAATTTCTCGTGCAATGAGAGAAGCCATCGCGACCTACCGTGAGGCAGAAGACTTAATTAATATCGGTGCATACAAATCTGGATCGAATCCATCAATTGACCACGCAATTCAATTGCATCCTCAAATCGAGGCGTACTTACGTCAAGACGTTGATGATGCGACTTCAATGAATGACTGCGTGCTCGTGATGAATTCGATTTTTGGAAGGTAGTCGTAAGTG
>JAYSYM010000306.1:0-4876 GCA_043727635.1 Bdellovibrionales bacterium
TGTCCAACGTGGATTAACGCCGATCATATCCGAAACAAAACTTCTTAAAGAAGTTGGAATCAAAGTTTTGACTGAAGATAAAAAGCTTGGAGTTGGTTACGCAGTTGTAACTCCCGCTGAAGCTGCTCGCTTAACTGCAAAGGCGCACGATTACAGAAGATGCGGTGGCTTTGAAGCTCTACCAGCTTCAACTCTTTGGACGACATCACTTGCTAATAACTTATTTGCCGATTTAAGAGCACGCGATGCTCGCAACTCTTTATTCTCTAACTTCGCTAGCATTGAATATCGTCCAGCGATTGAACGAGCAATTGCGCAAGTCGATGAGCAGAATTTACGAAATTGGGTTCAGTGGTTCTCGGCCTACCCAACTCGCTTCAATAAAGCGCCAACTGCGAACGATCACGTTAATGCCTTAAAGACCAAGATCGAAGAGATGATTAAGACTGCTGCGCCGAAATTTCCGGTCTCGGTTGATTTGATTACTCACAATTCGACTCCGCAAAAATCAATTCGTGTGTCGATTACCGGCTCGCAGCGTCCAAGTGAAATCGTCGTTCTCGGCGGTCACATGGATTCGATCAATGTTGAATGGCTCCCGCCAAGTAAGCTAGCTCCGGGTGCTGACGACAATGCTTCAGGCTCGTCAAACTTACTTGAAGCACTTCGGATCATGCTTGCTGGCAGCCAGCCGCAACGAACGATCGAAGTTATGTGGTATGCAGGAGAAGAGTCAGGCCTACTTGGTTCGGCTGAAATCGCGCAGACTTATAAGCAGAAGAAAGCTGACGTCATCGGCGTTCTTCAGCTCGATATGACTTTGTTCCCTGGCGACGGTGAGTTTACCTTAGGTTCAATGACTGATTTCACAAGCGTGTTCTTGCGAAATTTCTTGGTTGAGGTAAATCGTCATTACATTAAGGCGAACATCGTTGATAGCAAATGCGGATACGGCTGTAGCGACCATGCTTCATGGTATCGCCAAGGCTATCCGACTTTGATGCCATTTGAGGCGACAATGGAGAAGATGAACAAAAACATTCACACCAAAAACGATGTGATCAGTTCAACTTCAAACTTCCGTCACTCAGCGATGTTCTCAAAAATTGCTCTCGCATTTGCGATGGAGCTAGGTAACTCAACGATTCGTGAGCAGTAATTAGATCTTCAATTCTCTGAAGCGGAGGACCATCTCTCCGCTTTCGTAAGTCGCTGCCTGATCAAACTCAAATTCAATCACACCATCATTCATTTCATTAGTGTCGATCAGCCTTTGGGTAACAACCCAAAAGCCAGGCTCTGATACCTTATCAATAATCGTATTCTCCGACGCACGCGCAGCGAAGTCAGTCCGGATGCGCCCATGCGCCTCAAAGTAGGATTTAAGTTGGATTTCAACGGCCCGAAGGGCTTCCGAAGAATTTTCCTTAAAAGGAACGGCGGTACGAGCTTGATCTAGGTCGTTGTTGCTAATCTCTCTCACAAACGAAAACACCGCATTCCGAATCTGAACGGTCAACTGCCGAAGTGCTCGAGCCTTCTCTACTGCTTCGTTAGCTCGGAACTTCGCTGCAGCTTCGTCAACAAAGGCAGACCCTGCGGGTCGATTCTGAAGTCTTAACCACTCATCTAGCAAGCTCGAATCGATCGCCTTAAGCATTCCGATAAAATACTCGCTCACATCATCAACAGCTTCAGTTTTTGCGGCATCGGGTACGGTTTGTAATAACACTTTTGTCACTTCGGAGAGATAGCGAAGTAAGAGTCCTTCTCCCCGCTGCAAGTCATACTCTTTGATGTACTCAGCAAACGAGAAATAGTTCTCAAACATCTCGCGAGCTACTGACTTTGGCTTAATATTGTCAGTTCCGACCCAAGGATGCTTCTCAGAGAACTCATTAAAAGTTGAGTAAATAAAGTCGCGCATAGGCTTGGGATGTTCTAACTTATCAAGTTCTTCGATCCGCTCTTCATATTCCATTCCCGCAGCTTTCATTTCAGACATGGCGATGGTTTTTACGTGATCTAATTGGCGACGTAGAATGACCTCGGGGTTTTCAATAATCGATTCAACGAGCGTTAGTAAATCAAGCGCGTAGGTGCCGGAAGATGGATCGAGATGTTTCAGCGTATCTAGCAAATAAAGTGAAAGAGCATGGTTAAGAGAGAAGTCTTCTTGAAGATCGATATTAACTCTCAACGTTCCGTCTTGAATTTCGAGAAGTTGACGGTCGAGCAGTGATCTAAAAAGTTTGAACGCCTTCAGCCGATGAGTACGCTTTTGTTGATCGTTTTCGTGTGAACTCTTAATCAAAGTTTTTAGCGACTCGCATGGCTTTTCTTTTCGGCTTAAGACGTTAAGAACGATTGAGTGATTAATATTAAATTTCGAAACTAGTGGTTCTGGCTGACTCTTAATTAACCTCTCAAAAGTGGCTTGATCCCAGTGAACATAACCCCGAGTCGGAGGCGATCGCTTTACGAGCTTTTTTGCCTTTTTAGGATCAGCTTTGATTTTCTCTTCGATCTTTTTGTTTTCAATCATGTGCTCAGGCGCAAGGGCCACGACATATCCTTGATCATCGAAGCCTTTTCGCCCTGCTCTGCCGGTAATCTGATGAAAATCCCGAGAACTTAAGACAGCGGTCTTTTCTCCATCAAACTTGCAAAGCTGAGTCAGCAACACAGTTCGAATCGGTACGTTGACTCCAACGCCTAACGTGTCGGTTCCGCAGATAATCTTGAGTAAACCTTTTTGTGCAAGTTTTTCGACTAACACTCGATATTTAGGAAGAAGTCCTGCGTGATGGATTCCAACTCCATGCTTCAGCAAACGCTGCACATCTTTGCCGTAAGGCGAGCTAAATTTTATCTCATGCAACTCAGCTGTGATCTTTGCCTTATGCTCCTTATCGCAAAAATCTATCGACAACAGGCTTTGCGCCGTCTCTGCAGCATTGGCTTGAGTGAAACAAACGACGTATACAGGTGAGCGATTTACTTTAAGCAAGTCGTCTAACGTTTCGTGGAGTGGTGTCTCGCGATACGTGAATTCAAGCGGCACTGGTCGGATCGCCGAAGTTACAACTGCCGTTTGTTTGCCATTAAGTTTAGTTAGCTCTTTTGCGAAAAAATCCATTTCGCCAAGAGTTGCCGACATTAAAAGAAATCGAGTGTTCTTAAGTTCGAGTAATGGAATCTGCCAAGCAATTCCGCGGTCGCGATCAGAATAGTAATGAAACTCGTCCATCACTACGTGCTTGACGTTTAATTTCGCACCTTCGCGAAGGGCGCGATTAGAAAGAATTTCGGCCGTGCAACAGATGATTGGCGCATCTCCATTGACCGTCGCGTCGCCGGTCATCATCCCAACGTTTTGTGCGCCGAACTCTTTGCAGAGATTCAAAAATTTTTCATTCACGAGCGCTTTAATCGGACAGGTGTAATAAGAAATTTCGTTCTTACCCATCGCATGGAAGTGAAGCGCCTCTGCAACGAGAGATTTTCCTGACCCAGTCGGAGTGTTGAGAATTACGTTGTCGCCGTTAAAAAGAGAAAGGAGCGCTTCTTCTTGCGCATCGTAGAGCGTGAGTCCTCGCTCGCTGACTCCATTTAAGAAAGCATCAAGTAGATCAGACTCATTTTTCGTTGATAGAAACTCAGAAAGTGTTCTAGCCATTTACTCCTGCAACTTACTCCTGCAACTTACTTCTGCAACTTACTGCTGCAACTTATCGACGCAAAATCCATTTGCACATAAGTCATTTGAATCTTACCTATAATCTCCACTAGTTAACGTGCCGTTGCGCACTGGGCAATAACCAGACCTTCGAATAGTTTAGTTCCATTTTGGAACCTGTGATTGCAGAATGAGCTTGGTTTAGTAGGCTTTGTCTATCCTTTAGCCCAGAACGATTCTGAGCAGAGAATTTACTCAGGGGGAGTAATCTATGAAACTTATCGCAGCGCTCATCGCACTGTTCATGCTACCGGGGATCTCATCGGCCACTGGTCACAATCACCAAGTCTGCCAAGGATTTGTTCCTGAGAACGACATGAAGATTCCTGTTAATCGTTTTTGGTCGCAAGCTCAGACTGGAATCACAGAAGCTGAATTTACAGGCGTAATTGAAAAGTTCGTCGCTCTCTACGAGCCAGACTTCAAAGCTCGCGGCGCAGTTCTTAAAATCAACAGCCTTTGGACAAACGAAACTGTTAACGCAAGCGCTGAGCAAACTGGCATTACATGGTCAATTAACATGTACGGCGGTCTCGCTCGTCACGAAGCGATCACTCGAGATGCGTTCGCATTAGTGATTTGTCACGAAGGCGGTCACCATCTTGGTGGTGCACCGAAGTACAAAAGTTGGTTCGGCGACGACTGGGCTTCTAACGAAGGCCAATCTGATTACTTCGCAAACTTAAAGTGTCTTCGCCGTTTCTTCGCTGATGAGATGAGGGGCTACCGAGTAGTTCGCACTGCCACCAACGCAGTTTATGTAGACGCTTGCCGCGCACAACACAAGATGAGCATTGAAGCTCGCATGTGTGTTCGCTCTGCACTTGCAGGCATGCAAGTTGCGAAACTCTTCCAATCTCTTCGTAAAGAGACTGCTTCTCCTGACTTCGCAACTCCGGATCAAAAAGTTGTAACTAAAATCTTCGACAGTCACCCTGCTACTCAGTGTCGCTTAGATACATACTTTGCCGGTTCACTTTGTAAAGTTGCAGTCGGTGATGCCGTTAGCGATACCGATTTCAAAACCGGAACGTGTGCGACTGAAGCTGGCGCAAAAACTGGTGTACGCCCACTTTGCTGGTTCAAAACTCCACCAGCGGTTCCTGTTGAAGGTGACGAGCAACAAGCAGCGGGACA
>JAYSYM010000307.1:0-1502 GCA_043727635.1 Bdellovibrionales bacterium
GCGCTATTGTAGGAATCATCGTTCTCGTCATCGTTATCATTATGCTGAAGAAGAAAATGGACAGCTACGAGAGTGAAAGTGTGCAAGCTCCGGTTGAAACAGTTGTTGCTACACCTACTCCCGCTGCTTCGCCTAATTCAAGTCAGTCAAATGAAGAGCCGGAAGACGCAGTTGTTGCAACAGCATCACCGCCACCTCCGCCACCAACTACTGCAGCTGCAGTCATCGCAACTCCCACTGCGACGGCGACGCCGACACCTAAGCCAACTGCTGCTGCGACTCCTAGTCCAACGGCTACTCCGACGCCAACACCTAAACCTTCGCCTTCTCCTACGGCGTCGGCTTCGGCTGCACCAGCAGCAACAGCTTCGCCAACGGCAACGCCTGCTCCGAACGGAAGAGTACAAGATGTGACAATCGAAGCGCTCGATGATGTTGAGATCACCGCAGTTATCGATGGTGAAACTCGTGCAATTAAATTGGCAGCCGATCAAGTTCATACGATCAAGGCGAAACGTAAAGTTTCGTTGCAGCTAAGCGATGGTGGAGCAGTCAGTATTATCGTCAACGGAATCGATCGCGGTGTGCCTGGCGATTTAGGCAAACCGAAGAAAGTTGATATTCCGTGAAATTGAAATGGGGCTTTAGCGAGGTTTGGTCGCTGAGCCTCGTCGTTAAGATCGTTCTCGCGATCTTCATTCCGCTCTCGCTCGACGAATCTTATTATTGGGTTTGGGGACAACATCCACAATTAAGTTATTACGATCATCCGCCAATGGTTGGCTGGCTCTTCTTCCTCGGGCGCGGCTTTGAGTTTCTTGGTGGAGCAAGCTCGCGAATTCCTGGGGTGCTCCTCGGTCACTGCACTGTTTTAGTTTGGAATGAAATTCTAAAACCGTACTTCGCCGATAAACAACGAGCTCTTTTCGCTTTACTCATTATCGCGTCGCCACTTGTTGGCATTGGAAGCTTGATTCAAACTCCCGACGTCTCATTTGTGTTCTTCTGGTCGCTTGCGGTTCTTGCATTGATTCGCGCACTCGAGACACACACTTTAAAATGGTATTTGATCCTCGGTGCGAGCTTAGGCCTAGGATTTTGCTCGAAGTATCCGACGGTGTTGTTCATTCCAGCCTTGTTCCTGTATCTCGGCTTTGTGAAAAGGTTCAAAGGAGTTAACTGGGCCTATGCAATTCTTGCCGTAGTTGTCGGCTTGGTGTTCTGCTCACCCGTCTTGATTTGGAATGCACAAAATGATTGGGTGTCATTTAAGTTTCAGTTGCGTCACGGATTAGAATCACAAACTTGGAGTTCGCTTTGGCCATTGAAGTACTTAGCTGAGCAGCTTCTTTTTATTTTCCCTGCGGTTGTTATTTTCTTCTATCAAACTATAAAGCAGCGACTGCTTCCGGATCGTCTTCGCGTGCTCTACTACTTCTCGCTCTTTCCAATTGGATTTTTTCTTTATAGTTCATTCAAAGCACGCGTTGAACCCAACTGGC
>JAYSYM010000308.1:0-4855 GCA_043727635.1 Bdellovibrionales bacterium
CTTTCACTCCAGCGGCATGCATGGGTGATGACAAGAGTCCAAGCGCGGTTGTCTGATCTGTTGCGCGATCAACTAGGGATATCTCAGGATTCTGACTAAAGTAAGTCTCTAGATCCAAAGCTCCCTCTCTTTAGTGAAGCTTAGTTTCTCTGGAGCCTGACGGTTTGAGACACCTTGCTTTCGCATTTGATCAATTGCGAGGTGTAGTTCATCGGCCGCTGTCGATTGGAACTCAACTGGATTATCCTTATGTTCGTTTTCCTGAAGGTTATTACCCTGGTTTTTCATAATCACTACGTCTTGTTCGATCACTCGACGAGTATAAAATTTAAAGACAGGAGAGATGATTCTTCCAAAGGGAATTTTATAAGCTATCCACGTATAAACGCGAGTCTGGTATCGCGAAATCGGCGAACACTGACTATTGATAATGAAAAAATGATTTCCAAATTTATAATCAACACGAGTAATGTTTGGAAAAATAAATTCATCTGTATGGAACATCCTTTCTTTTTTTGGATTGAGTAGTCGACCGAAGGGCCCGATTGAGTCGTTTGGCTGTTGATAGGTAACCTTCACTTTTGCGTCTCGAGCTTCGATTAATATTGGCACCTTCAGAAGCGAGCGCCGTCGAAACCATTTGGCGTGAACGAAGACAGTGTGAGGCACATCCATAAAGTTCTGCACGAGATGAGTCACTTCGTTTTCAAAATCAGTAATCATGAAGTATTTTTCGACATCTGGGTTTTCGATCTCAGGAAAACTCCAGGCGGGAGCAGGTGTTGCGAGCTGCGGATCGCCAGGCCAAATCCAAACGCAACCTTCGCGAACAACAGTCGGAATTTTTTTTGCGCAGAATTTCGATGAAACTTTTTCTGATGGAATTTCAGTGACTTGGCCGTCAACGCCGTAGGCCCAACCATGGTAGGGGCATCGAAGATTATTGCCCTCAACTTTTCCCTCAGAGAGCTTAGCTCCGCGATGAATGCATGAATCAATCAACACGCCGATTTGACCAAGAGAATTTCGAAACAAGACGTAGCTTACATCATAGAGCGTTCGACGAATCGGTTTAGCCTTCGGCACTTCGCGCTCAAGTGCTACGATGTACCAATGATTGAGTAAGTCTCCGTCGGTCTCTCGCAGGGCCTTCACTTTGAACCTTTCAAAACGAGAGCGTTGTAAGTATTAATCTTAAGATCTGAATACGTCTCTTGTTGGTCTAAGCACCAAGTTACTTTTGCTGAAACATTTTTAACATTAGAGCCTAAGCCGAAGTGAAGTCGCTTATCACTTTGCGAAGAGAAACCAGACGCGGCCTGTGTCTCTTGAGCTTGGGTGACGGTGCTGCCATCATTCTTTGTAGCAATCAATTCGACACGTGAGCCCAATGCTTCACGGTTGCATTTCGGGTCACGACTTTCAAGAGTGAAGCCGATCCAACTGTTCTGTGCGTTTTCAGCAGCAGTCGAAACGTTTCGATAAAATGTGGGCTGCGCAAACTGATGCGTAACGATTAAATCTAATCGACCACGATTTTCGAAATCAGCGGCGGCTACGCCTCGAGAATTGGTGAGCTCAGTGATTCCAACCTGGCTTGCGACATCGACAAACTGCGGAGTAGATCCACTTCCGCGATTAAGATAGAGACGATTTTGTTCGTTGCCGTAAATGCAAGATCCTCGTAAGTCTCCCCAACTGCTGGCAAGGCGGTGGATTGAAGGAGGGGAGCGCGCAACTTTTTCGTTCACGTACCAATAGTCAGGGCAAGATTTGAATTTGTGATCAATTCGGTCATCGACCATTCCGTTTGCTTGAGCAATGTCAGCCCAACCATCATTATTGAAATCTGCAGCAGCTGCGCCCCAACCAAATCGATCTTCGTTTAAAACTCCCTTTGAGGTTGCCGACTCGACGATGTGAGGGAGCGCTCCCGATTTTTTCGGTGGACCAAAAGTCCAGAGCAGACTTCCCTCTGCTTGATATGCGTGATGCACGTTCGAAATATAAACTCCGAGCCAACCGGTGTGATCAAAGTCGGCCATGGAGACGTTCATTCCTTTATAAGTATCGCGTCCGATTGAGCCGAAGATGCCACCCTTTATACTTTCAAAAAACTTTCCTTGGCGATTGTAATACAGGTAATCCGGTCCGAAATCGTTCGCGATGTAAATATCTGGCCAGCCGTCGCGATTTAGGTCAGCGACTCCTACAGCAAGCGACCAACGCTTTTCGGTGAAGCCCCACTGCTCTGAATTTTGTAGAACAAATTTGTGATCCGGAGTCTGAAGCAAAAGCTGAAGTGGGCCCCCATTATCTGCGAGGTGCCAGCTGTTATGCATGAAATTGAAGGGGCGACTGTCACCTGCAAATTCTTCTTTGGGTAGATTGAAAACATTAAGTTTGGTCGGCGTCGGGTAGTCAGGCAAATTTTCGGGCCAAACATTTAAAATCAAAAGATCTAACAATCCATCTTTGTTGAAGTCGGCGAAAGTTGCAGCGAGCGAACTCGTGTAGAGCTGATCGAGACCTGCTTCACGAGTAACATCTTTGAATTCTAATTTGCCACTTTCGTTAATTTGATTCTTCAGCAAGATTGGATGGCCGAAACCTACAGTTAAAAATAAACTCTGCGATCCTGAATTGTCGTAGTCTACGAAGATTCCATTTGAAACAACGCCCTGGGTTTTCGGATTATCGATCAACTCTTGAAGTTGAGGAAGTGCAACCCGCTCGAACTGATCACTTCCCTTATTTACATACAAAGCTGCGCGCTCGCTTTTCGATTTAAGCACGTTAGTTAGAAATATATCGGGAAGAGCGTCTTTGTTCACGTCACTGACGGCGACAGCGTCGCCGACACTAAAGATCCATTTAGCGACGTGCCAGATTCGTGGATCAAGATCTTCGTACAATCCTCCGTACTGATCTGCATTTAAGTTAGAGTGAGTTGCAGCGACAGTCTCAAAATGCCAATCAAGCTTCTCGCTTGGAAGGTGGGGCCGTACAAAGCCATAAATTGTTGTGCCTGTTAAGCCGATCAAACTGAAAACCACTAAGCGCTTCCAGTAGCCACTCAACCAAAAACGCTCTCTCACATAAACAAGTGAGCCGGTCGCATAGGCGGCGCGAAGGTGGTTGATAAAGAATCGGAACATCCCGACGAGGAGGGCCGCGTAGAAGAATGTGTAATAGCTTTGGAACACGTGAAAAAACAAGTCTGCAAAAGCCAGAAGGAACCCGACAAGAATTTGATCTTTCTTTTTTTCGGGGCTCGTCGCCGGATCAGTAATCATAAAGAAAGTGAAGACGAAGAACGAGGGTGAAGAAAGAGTTCCTAGGAATAGAGTTTCAAACGGAAGATGATGTCGCATAACAAATGCACGAAGTGCAGTTTGCAGCGTAAAGAAGCCTAGAAACGAAATCACGAGCCAATGTCGATTTATCTTGGGCATCACAAATATAAGTCCCAACATAATAATGAAAGCCGACATCGCTCCAATGCCATTCCACTGATAAGCAGGTGCCGACGTAATTAATTTATGCGAAAACAGAAGTGAAAGACTCACGCCCACCATTGCCGGATTAAGCGCATGCTTGCCGCGAAATGTGACTAAGTACTTTGATCCGATAGCATAAAAAACCGGAATGAAGAGCAAAAGAAAGTCGTGGCTGTAGTTGAGCAAGAATGAAAGCGAAAGACTTGTGATGAGGGCACTGAGTGGCCAAACCCATCGCTCCTTAAAAATTCGAGTCATGAGAACGTCGAAAGCAAGGCAAGTGAAAGTAGTGACGATGGCTTGCTCTGGAGTGCGGTTAAATCCCAAGACCGTTAGACCGAGAACGAGATAGACAAACAAAATGAGTGCTACGGGAATACGAGGATCTAACTCTAAGAAATGCTTGCGTAAGCTTGTCACTGTGAGCTCGAAGCAAAAGCAGAAATGAGGAGAATTAAGGAAAGTGCCATATTGAGATAAATATTCCACCGACTGCGTTCAGAAGTAATAGCGAATGCTTCGTATAATAAATCTTTGTAGATCTCCCTAACCAAAGCGCGCCCGACAAACAACACGGCGAGGCTGACCTTTAAGCCCGCCACCCACTGCCCGGGTTCGACAAGGGCTATTGCGCAGATGAGACCAGTGAAGATAGCAAAAAGGCCGAGAGGCTTCATCGCATATTCAAAACCGGCGTGCGACTTCTCTGGCATTTCAAACTTGTAGAAGAGCTTTGCGAGTTTACCGACCCAGCGACGATTCAACAGACAAAGCGAGCCCATGACCAAGTGATAAACAGAGCTTGCGGCGATAATGAAGAGGGCTAACTGATGAACTAAACTCATAATCGCTTTAATTTCCTCAAAAGCCTTTTGACGGGGTACCGCGCAAGTGTCGCAAAATTTACTTCAGCGATGCAAGCTAACTCGTCGCCATTCATCCACTCAGGATTGCACTCCTGAAAAAATTTGATTTTAGAATTTGTCAGGAGGTCAGGAGTCATCTGAGTTTTGTCTTCACGAACAAAGGGCTTCTCTTTGTGGTCAGAAGTAATTAGCCCACGCTTTGAATCGTACTTGTCGTCAAAGCGTTCACTGTAGAAAAGGTGCATGGCACTTTGATATTTCTGAGGAGTTGGTCGATCGTGACGCGGAAAATAAACGGTAAAATTATTCGCCATCTGCAGGTAAGTGCGAAAGCCCTTTGAAATAAGAAACCAATAAACGGGAGTTTTTGAATTGCGAAATTTTTTGCGTGCAAGATACTGACTAAACGCTTTTCCGAGTGCTCCATTGCGCCAGTACGGCCTTGCTAAAACTGTATCGCCGCTAAAAATTGCGATAAACTTCTTTTTG
>JAYSYM010000309.1:0-1498 GCA_043727635.1 Bdellovibrionales bacterium
GACACCCATCACATAGATCATCGGCTTACCACTTCGGTCAGATGAGAAGGCAATCTTCGATCCATCTGGAGAAACAGATGGCTCAACGTTCATCGCGCCTCGAGGGCCGTTAGTGATGCGAGAAAGATTGCGACCGTCTGTCGTCATCTTGTAAATGTCGGGGTTACCACTGTTAGAGAGAGTGAGTAACAGATTTTTCCCATCAGGGAAGTAACTTGCGCCTGAGTTTATTCCAGTGCGGTAAGAAACCAGCCAACGCTTGCCACCTTTGAGGTCGAACGTGAACAAGTCAGCATTTCGCGCTTTCAAGGCTGGGTGATAGGCGAATGCTCGGTAAGAAATGTAACGGCCATCCGGTGACCACGCTGCAGAATTGGCAATTGATTTGTGAAAGCTGATTTGTCGCTGGTTGCCGCCATCCCAATCCATCACAAAAATTTCACGCTGTTCTTTTCCGGCTGTGCGAGTGACTGCAAACTTAGTTGTGAAGACACCTTTTTTACCCGTGAGCTCGCGAACGACGTCATTGGCATAAGTGTGCGCAACTAAGCGAGCGTCTGAGACTTTTGCCTTGTACGCCTTAGCAAAAACCAATTTCGCTTGTGGAACGTAATAAAGATAGGTTTCAAACGTTAATTCGTTACCGATAACTTTGTATCCAGCGCGGATTAAAAACTCAGAACCAATTTGTTTCCAAGATGAAAAATTAAACCCGCCAGCTTCACCGGGGCGAAGGCCAACTTTTGAAGTGTCCTCGAGAAACGCTTCAGGCTTGATGAAGTCAAAGTATGAACTAACTGAAAGATCATACAAAACCGTGTCGTAAATATCTTTTGCAACTTTGTTTGCTCCAGCGGCAACTCCGGGAGTCGAAAGCAGATTGAATTGCGGAAGAGCGATCAAACTCTTCTTAACTTTTGCTTCGCCTGCTTTGATATAAATCTGAGACTGAGCTTCTGCGTGGTTCACATTGAGCAAACAGAAAGCTAAAAGCGAGAGTTGCAAGATTCGTTGAGCTAGATTCATTTTACTTCCTCTGAAAACGATTATTCCGGGAAGCCAACTTCAAAGCCGTCGACCGCAAAAATATTTACGAGTCGATCGGGCGGCGGGAGAAAAGGTGCCGCATTTCGAACTGCTTCCATGCATTTTTCATTAAACACTGGGTTGGGAGAGCTCTCGGTCATCACGATCTTCGTGATCGATCCGCGAGAGTCTAGGTAAACCACAACCCTTGCCTTAAAGTTAGCATTCTCCAGGTAGGCCGGCAACAGCCACTTGTCTTTGATCTTGTCATCGAGTGAGGTGATGTAGTCATCGTGCTCAAGCTTTGCGATTCCCGTGAGAGAACTTCCCGGCGAAAGCGCATTTCCTTTTATCGGGGCTGGATTACTTGGTTTCGCGTCGGCCACAGGTTTCGAGGCCCCTTGAAGTCGCTTAAGTGCTTCAAGTCTTTTGAGTGCGCTGGTCTGCGCAGTCTTTGTTTTCTTTAGATCAA
>JAYSYM010000310.1:0-1494 GCA_043727635.1 Bdellovibrionales bacterium
GAATCATCGAAGCCAATGCAGTCACCAGCACCCACGCAGTGGTCAAGATACTTCATGCGCGCTGTCGATTGCTTCCATGAGGTGACAAGAGGATTCGCAGGATTAGAAGGCACTGCAGCTGCGGTAAAAGTCGTCTCGCTCTCGCCTGTCGAAGAAGGGGAAATTCCCGGAAGTGTACGGAGCGAAGCTGACGTCAGCACACTTCCGGGATTGATTTGCTGCTCGCTGCTTGGCGAAGACGGCGCGCTCTTAAAGATGTGAGAGCTAAAAGCTCCTACGATCACACCTAAGCCAAGCACAGCGACGAAGACGCGCATTCGAACAGCACTCGAAGACTTTACTGCCATATTTTAATCCACTGCGGAACAGTGTTTTCTGGAACTGTGCGACCGACGTAAATCCATCCTTTGTGCGCACCGCTGGTGACACGCAGATAAATTTGGTTCTCAGTTCCCTTGATCTTAACTTCTTCAACTGTGAAGCGAGCTTTTTGATAGAGCTGAAACAAAGGATCAATATCTGGATTTTCGCCAGGGACTGCGCGCATCGGAATGCCTTCAGCTTTTACGATTTCAATGATCGAGCCCTTAACCGGAAGAACCGCAATCGGATCGCCGTCATCAGTTTTATCTTCTTCTGGAGCCGGAGTCGCAACTGGCGGAGCAGGTTTGTGGTGCCCAACCACAACGATTTCTTCCGGTGTCGGTGCAGGAGTCGGCACAACAGCAGCCTTTGCAGCGGCTAGCTGCTCGGTCGCTTTGCGAACAGCTTTTTCTGCTTTCGCAAGATCGTCAGCGCGCTGAAGTGTTGCAACATCTTCCGACGTCGCAAGGTTCACCCATTCCGTGCGATCATCGTTATCGCCGCCGTAGATCCAGCCGAGAGTTCCGTTTGGAGTTTTGATTTGGTAATAGCGCTCAGTTGCTCCACCTAAACGAAGTTCGTAGTCGATAACTTGATAAATTCGGCCGGCTTTCGTGTTACCAATTGGTGAACCGCCGACTTCATCGCGCATCAAAACTTCTTTTTTCAAGAGAAGCATTTGGCCGACATTAAACAATCCTTGAACGGCTTTCTGGCAGATCGGCTCGCGGTCTTTGTAGATCGTGATCTTCGCCGTCGCTGGCAACTTATCAATCTTGAGTGGATCGTGATCCATCAACTCAGGATCCATCTTCGCTACGCAAGAAAAGATACGTGTGTCGGCTGCGCAGCTATAGTTGATTCCGTCAGAAGTGACGCAGGTATTTCCGTCTGGCAAAATCAGTGGGCGGTCTTTTACGAAGTTCGCGGCGACGGGCTTCGCCATGGCGCAAAGGTCATCGCCGTCGATCAAACACTTCACATTGACGGGCGAAGCACGCTTGGCATCAGTCAGATACTTTTTCCAGGGCTGGTCGCGCAGAGTTTCGAAGAAGTGTTTATCGTTGCGTGCCCAAGTTGCTTTAAGATCTGTGAAGCGGCAAAAGTTGCTTCCGCTATTATATGACGAGT
>JAYSYM010000311.1:0-1493 GCA_043727635.1 Bdellovibrionales bacterium
GAGTCCTGCCCTAGAATTAAGTGCTCCCGAGTGAATATCGTAGCGATTAGTGCGTAGCCAACCACCCAGTGTTCCAGTCGCTGACATTCCAAATTTAAGTCCCCAACTGCTTCCTCGGTAACTAAGTGTCGCGCCACAGTGGAACGACTGATACTTTTCGGTGAGCCCAAGGATGCCGAGTTCACCCTCCATGTAATAGTTCTTTATTAGATGAACTTCGTGCAACGACGTTAAGTTCAACTGCCAGGGTGTCTTCCAGGCTTGTGGTCTCCTGAGTGAAAATGATTTTTTATCATTCCAGTAGTAAGCGACGTCGAAATTCCAATGAAAAGTATAGTCTCTCGTAAGGCGATGTGATCGAAGCCAGTAAAGCCAAAGTGCTTCCATGTCGTAGCCGACCGAGCATCCAGAGTAGTAGAGGCAGAAGGTTGGGTCATAGATCGGTGAGTTTGGATCGCTTTGCTCAGCATAATGTTCGCCAGTGCCGTATGTTTTGAAGTAACTCACTTGAACTGCAGTTTCTTTCGAGGCTTCTTTTTTTATTCCATAGCGAATCGAAAGATTAGCCATGTTGTAATATGAAAGTAGCCACGGGCTCGTTGCTATGGTGGCGTGATCTGAAACGCCGCAGCCCACTAGTAAAGTTCCAACCGTGCAGCGGCCTTTCGGATACAAATATGCAGTCTGAGTGAGGTTATGACCGTTGTTTATTACTTTCGTTGGAGATGGGGCGTAGGGATCAGGCGCCGCTGCTAGTTGCGCTGACACTTGTTGCGCTGACAAAATGCAAATTAGCATTGTTAAAAAAAATACCGCTGCATTCGACCGAAATTTCACTTCATGATCCAATGTTGCTATAGCAACAAAAATGACAATATACCAACAATGAGGCTGAGCGCTTAGCTTAGGTGTGTGACCGGAAGCGTGCAACTTAGAAGGCAGTTTAGTGCTGCGGGCTCCTGCCCTTGCTCTTCGAGCTGTCGCGCAAATTTAGCATCCTGCTAAATTAGTCACGTGACTCGTTGAGAGTTTCGCTCTGGTGCGAAGCCATAAAAAAAGCCCCGCGATGTGCGAGGCTGATTTGTCTTCAAGCTCAAAAAACTAACTGTAATCAGAGATGCAAGCAAGCCGCGGGCGGCTTGCCAAAAACTAGCTAAAACGGAATTTCTTCTGAGCTGTCGAAAGATGGCTCTGGAGCGAAATCTTGGAATCCGAAATCGTCGCCACCTTTAGTAGTAGTAGCTTGTGTGTTCGAATTATCGCGTTGTTCGCCAGGTGCACCTAGGAACTGAATATTGTTTGCGATGATTTCAGTCGCATACTTCTTTTGACCTTGTTGATCTTCCCAAGAGCGTGTTTGAAGGCGACCTTCGAGATAAACTTGGCGACCTTTTGAAAGGTGCTTGCCGCAGATGTCTGCAAGCTTGCCCCAAACAACAATGCGGTGCCATTCAGTGCGCTCTTGTTTTTTTCCTTCGCGATCTACCCAGTTT
>JAYSYM010000312.1:0-4836 GCA_043727635.1 Bdellovibrionales bacterium
CATTTCACAAGCCATTAGAAAAATGGGTGGGCTCAAGCAAAATTGCAACGCCCCAGTTCTTCGTAGCTCCTTCAGCAAAATCAAAAGTTGCGTCAATGGAATTACCAGCCGAGTTCATTTCACTTGTCCCGTCTGCCGCGTGGGAGATGAAGCGTTGGCCGATTGATCACTGGAAGAAGCTGATTATCTCAATGCCCGCTCAAAAGTTTGTTGTCCTTGGCGGTCCAGACGATTCGTTTTGTGAAGAAATTAAATCTGTCGCTCCCGATCGCGTTGCAAACTTAGCAGGTAAACTTTCACTCCAAGAAAGCTCAGCCGTGGTCGAACGAAGTCAGCTCGTTATTTCAAACGATACTGGGCTTTTACATGTCTCAGATCAACTTGGAGTTCCTACTCTGGCATTGATCGGCCCGACAGCCTTCGGCTACCCATATCACAGCAACTCTCACGTCGCTGAAATTAATCTTTGGTGTAAACCTTGTAGTAAAGATGGCCGAGGCAAATGCATTAATGATGTTTACAAGCGATGCCTAGTAGATCTCACTGTTGAAGCAGTAGCTGCTCAAGCGCTAACTTTGTTGAAGGTGCCTCGTGATAGATAAATTTATTGCTGCCACCTACACCAGAATTTTCGTACCACTGATTATTTTATCGATGAAAGTGCTTGGTAAATTTAATCCTAAGATTGCTGATGGTTTGCAAATGCGCAAAAGCAAGAACGGCACTGCTCCTTGGCTAGCGCTCCCTGGTCACACACGGCCAATTTGGATTCATTGCGCTTCAGGTGAATTTGAATATGCAAAGCCTGTGATCAAGCGGCTCAAGAAAAAAACTTTAGTTCCCATTCTGGTTACCTACTTTTCTCCGAGTGTTAAAAAAGCAGTCGAAAGTTTTCCGGGCGTCGATATGAGTTGCCCTTTGCCTTGGGATAAATCTGAAGAATGGGAAAAGTTTTTCGATCACCACCAACCTCGAATGCTCATGATTGCTCGGACCGACACTTGGCCGGAGATGTTGCGACAGGCTCGGCTTCATCAAGTTCCGACCCTACTTTTTTCGGCAACGCTTGTTGCTACTAGTGGCAGAGCAAAACCTTTATCAAGACTCTTCTCGAAATTTGTTTTCGATAATCTCGACGCTATCTACTGCGTTACTCAAGAGGATCAAAACTTATTCGCGCAACTCGGGAGCGGAGATAAAGCGATTGTCGTCGGTGACACTCGGTACGATCAAGTCATCGAGCGTTTACAGAATCCGAAACCTATTTCTAGTTACGTTGCGGCGACCGAAAAATCCACGCTGATCGCCGGCTCAACTTGGCCAGAAGACGAAGCTGTTCTTATTCCGGCACTCGCTCAAGTGAAAGGGTCTGTTCGCGCAATCCTAGTCCCGCACGAACCGCATTTGGATCACATCAGAGATCTTGAGCGGATGGCTCAATCAGAAGGACTATCAGTGGAGCGATACTCCAAATTAACTTCAGGTTGGGCTTCAGACATACTTGTGATCGATCAAGCCGGGATTCTAGCTGAACTTTATTTAACTGGAACATTCGCGTTCGTCGGTGGCTCTTTCAAAAAAACTGTTCATAGCGTAATGGAGCCGCTTGCTGCCGGGTGCCCTACGATCGTCGGACCGCTACATACAAACAACCGCGAGGCCGTCAGCTTCCAGAGTTTGCTAACACCCTCAGGGTTGCCTTCAGTTTTAGTGGCCTCAGATACTGACGACTTTGCGAAAAAATTAAAATTATTATCTGAGTTAGCTCCGCGAACTCTCATGGATAACAAAGCGTTCATCCAGCGTGAGATACTCAAAAGAAGTCAGAAATCAGATATCGTTGTCGACTGGGCAATGAATCACTTAAACTAGATTCTCCAAAAATTTTAAAGCGCGAACACCGAACCAACTGTACGACTCTCCGTCGACGATCGCCGAAGAAATATCTAATGCTTCAAGCTCTGAAATCTTTTTGTGAAATGGAAAAGGTTCTGAGGAGAATAGAAAAAGCGTGTTCGCTTTTTCGAACCCACTGAGATCGATTTCTGGGTAATGTTTTTGTGTGTCGGCAAAGCTAACTGAAGTTGATAGGCCAACGAGCTCGAGCATTGATCCGATGAAAGTTTCTTTGGTGACGGCCATGTAAGGGTTTTTCCAGATGACATAGACCAACTCATCGTAACGATGAGTTGGTCGCTTGATCCAGCTTTCAATACCAATCTTCTTGAAACCTTCAGGTTCAAGCTCCTGTAGTTGCACTAAACCGGCCGAAGGCTTAGCGCGAAGGCGCTTGATCGCCGATTCCCAACGATCTGCGAAACTATCGAGAGCAGCGTTATTCAACTTCTTCGACAGCGAGCGAAGCTCGCCGATTACATCACCACAACTCTTAACATGGGTCGCAACCACAGTGCACTTTGCTTTCGCTGCCGCTTCCTCTGCCATCTCTTTAAGATTCTCTTCTTTATCCAAGAGCAAAAGATCAAACTCAATAGAGCTTAATTTTTCCCAATCGATATCCTTTGTTCCACCCACAACAGGTATGGCCTTAACTTCTTCAGCAGGATGAATACAAAAGCGAGTGCGCCCAACTACTTCAACTCCAGCTTCAATTAGAGTTTCGGTCCATGACGGAACCATCGAAACGACACGCATTAGTAGAGCGGGCCCAAAACTAAACGCGGATCTGGATACACTTCTAACGCTCGCTTAAGATCTCGCTCGTTAACTGCGCCGGGCATGTCAGGCATTGAAGGCTTCTCCCAAGAAAGCTGAAAATGCAAATGAGGATTCCAGCCGCCGTTCTCACTTTTCTCCCCGACCTTAGCAATGACTTCGCCTCGAGAAATTTTTTGGCCCGAACTCTTTCCGGTGAGTGAGTCCGTTGTTAAATGGCCGAAGAGCGCATAAAGTTCGCGGTCGCCGATGAGATGACGAGTGATGATCGTTGGTCCGTAATCACCTTCTGCAGCATTAATCCCGAACAAGAATATTTCGCCATCAAAGAATGCGTGAACGTCGGTACTAATTGGGGCTGCGATATCAATTCCGATATGAATGTCGCGATGCTCGCCAGCGAAAAGCTCTTTGTCGGTGTACATTCCAACTCTTCGCTCATTGTACTTACCGATTCCGTACGGACCCGAAAGCGTACGGTTAGGATCGTAGCCTGAACTTAGATCATAAACTTCGTACTTAGCCGGAAGCTTGATCACTGGATGAAATGAAACGCCGAAAAAGGGATTTAACATCTCTCAATCATATTTAGAGCTTATCAGTTTTCTCAAGGTGTTTTATCTCGCGTTGATAACCAAGATTTCGGATATCCGTGTGAAGGGCCGTCGCGGCAACTGCAGCTTGCCCAGCAGCCACCGCAATTTGCGAAAGTCCGTCGACGCAGTCACCGATCGCATACATTCCCGGAACCTGAAGCCGCTGGCTACCTTCGACGATCAAACATCCGTTATCAGTGCGCTTAAGCTCACTGATGTGAGCGAATGAGTCGTCGTTAACTTTAAAACCAAGCACTGGATAAAGCACCTGCGCATCTAGTATGCGACCACTGTTGAGTTTTATACTAAGCGAATTGTTTGTAGCCGCTTCGACTGAAGCTAGGTCATCGTAAATGACTTCAATTCCGCGTTGCTCAATCAAAGCTAATATTTTCTCATCAACTTTGCAGGCTGTCGCCGCAACAATTTTTAAATCTTTCGAGTAGCGCCACAGAAAAAGTGACGCCTTAAATCCGTGGTCGTCATAAGCGAGCATGACAATTTTTTTATCCTGAAATTCGTACGCATCGCACACCGGACAATATCTGATGAGCCCTTTCTTGCGCAGCTCTACGAGATTAGAAAGCGGCGGATGAATATCTGTTATTCCAGTTGCTATAATTACGTTCTGCACTCGGACTCTTGTTTTACTTCCCGAAATAAGAAAGCCTTCGCCATCTGGCAGAACTTTGACCCGGTCATTAATAAACTCGGCACCGACATCGGCGGCGTGAGCGCGCATTTTCTCGAGCAATTCCTCGCCACCGATTCCATCTTCGAACCCAATTAAGTTGTGAGTCTTAGGAATCCAGCTAGCTCTTGGTTGACCATCTCCAAAAACTGCAACTGACCTTTTGAACCTTCCTAAATAGAGGGCGGCCAACAACCCTCCAGGGCCGTTGCCGATGACTGCAGCTTCATAGTCAAAGTGCTCTAGATTCATAAGTTCATTTCCGCCATATTCTCCGGCATTGTTTCAAAACGAAACTAGACCTCATTAGTTTATCACTCACGACGTTGGTCTCAAGCCAAGCTCGCCTTTTGTCGATAGGAACAAAGTCAGACCATTAAAGCTAAGAAAAAGAACAGTCAAAGGGGAGAGAATAGAATGTCGCAAAAATTGAAGCACCAGGCGCCAAGTGACAACGTCGCACAAATGCCAAGCCACTGCAAAGCAGAGGGATGCAAAAGCGGCTCACATCAAATGAGCTTCTGCAGCCCGCATTTCGCTTGGTTCAAGTTTGGTCTTGTGAATAAGCAAGGTCAGAAAGTACCTGACTTCGATAAGAAGTGGGATGCGTTCCAAAAGCGTCGAGCCGCATAAGGCGAGCAAACAAACAGCGCAGCTCGCGCTGAGCGCGCTATCTTATTCGCCAGGGACGAGATTCATCGGGAGCGGTCGGTCGAGAGGCTGAACCGCTCTTTTGTTTTTCAGAGCCGACTCCAAAAAACAGATCATTCCCATTCACGTAATACATGTCGCGAACAGTTCGCGGAGTTCGGTCCCAGCAGTTTCCACCAGAAAGATTTGTCACATCTTTTGAATGGCCAACTTGCCAGGTGT
>JAYSYM010000313.1:0-1484 GCA_043727635.1 Bdellovibrionales bacterium
GGCGGTATGACCGGTCACTTCGAGAAGATTATCGATAGCGAACAAATCGTAATGACAGATAAATTTGCAGACGAAAACGGAAATGCGATCAGTGCTAAAGAAGCAAATATGCCGGGAGACTGGCCCGAAGTGATCTACATCACGTTCGACTTTGAAGCACTTGGCGATAATCGAAGTAAGTTTCATCTATCACAGTCAGGTATCCCTAATGATCAGCACAAGGACTGTATCCATGGCTGGTCTGAATCCTTTGATAAGCTCGAAAATTTTCTTCGCGGCGCAACGTAGAGGATTTGTGAGTTAGACAGATCAGCGGACTTGCCGACTGACGTAAAAGCATTTATCTCTACTGGATAATGTTTAAAACGAAATCGCTAGAGCACTACTTTAAGCCCGAAGTTCGCAATCGCGGCGAAGACTACTACGACGAAGACGCTGTTTATTTATCAAAATCAACTGATACCGAGATCGCAGGAATAATTAAAGCTTCGCCACCTGTGCGAATTACGCTTTCGGCGAAATCGATTGCTGACAAAGTATTCAGCGTCGCATGCTCCTGCTCATCTTCGCAGAAAGGTCAGCTCTGCAAACATATCTGGGGCACAATCTTAACAGCCTCTCTCGATTATCCAGACTTCTTCGATTCGAAAACTGATCTTCTGAAAGCAAATGCTTCAACAAAAAGTAATTCGTCAACGCAAAGTGATTTTCAAGAAAAATTAAAGACGAAGCAATCGACGTACCGCAAAGAGCAGTATCAAAAGCTCAAGAACGAAAAGAAAGCAAAAACCGGTAAGGTCTCAAAGACTCAACATCGTCCGGTCTACAACGATGCTGCCGAAGAAGCGATAAAGTATTTTTCCGAGAATGGTTTCGAAATATCCCACCCAATTAACCTCGATACCTTGAAGTCCGCAAAAAAGATTTTGTCGAGAGTCTTCCACCCAGACAAAGGCGGAAGTCACGAAGAAGCTTTAGAGCTTAACAAGCACTTTGATACCCTAGCCGCACTCGCTTAACATCGGCCGATTTTTTGTCGTTAAATTACAATCTGCGATCAGCAGTTATGCCAGATCGGTGCAGCTCTGACTGAGAGACTAAACGTTAGGTTCTCAAAATGACCAGTAATCTACTCTTTACGTGGGAGAGTTAAAGGCGCACTGTCGGCACCAATCAACGGGGCAACTATTAATGGCTAATCTTGTAAATGAAACTCAAACGAAAACTTCTCGAAATTTACCGAACAAAATTGCAACTAAACCCGAAACTCAATTATTAACTGAAAAATCACCAAAGTTAGATTGGCTATCAGGCGGAGGAAAAATCTCTGACTTGATTCGCGCCAAAGACTGGTCGGTGACACCTCTCGGACCAATTGAAAAGTGGCCCCAAAGTTTACGAACTACCGTGAGCCTTTGTCTTGCTTCAAATTTTCCAATTAATATCATCTGGGGCAAAGACGCGATTCAGATTTACAACTCTGG
>JAYSYM010000314.1:0-1481 GCA_043727635.1 Bdellovibrionales bacterium
CTTAAACCTAAAAAGTGTAGTATGACTCGACTAAATTTTTTAGGCTCAGAATAATTAAGAATGTGCGCACGCAAGAAGAGTTTGCGTTGAAGCTCATGCAACAACTTCGTGAGAATGGAATCGCAACTGACATGGCCTACTCGGGCAACATGGGTAAGCGGATGAAACGCGCAGACAAGATCGGCTCTCCCCTTGCCGTGATCATCGGTGAAGACGAAATCAAAAATGGCTCAGCAACGGTGAAAGATCTTAAAGCCGGAACTCAACAGACTGTTCGGTTTGATGAACTCGCTGAAAAGCTTGGCCGCATGGCTGGCGCACGCACCAACCGATAGTCGGCGCAAACGCTACTGAGCGGAATCGTATGAGCGCTTGTAAATTAGCACGCCGCCTGGGTCGCCGCTGAAGCTTCGCGCAACTGCAAGGCGTCCTCGCAACTCAGCGCTCGAGCCACTCATGCTCTTAAGAATATTCAATCGTGCAGGCTCGTTAATTTTAAGATTGCTGAACTGCACGTTGCAAATTTTTGATAGGCCTTCAGAGCACATCATCGTGCCATTGGCTCCGCTCAAATTAGAAATAGAACTTCCGTGTTTGTAATTGCCAATGAAAACGAGCTCATTTGGTGCGCCAGTTAGTTCTAAAGGCAAAGTATAGCGAATCTCGGTTTGGCCTTCGCTATCAATCTCTTCGACTTTTTCGATTTTAAAATTTGCATACTTTTTTAGTCGAGAGTTTTTAACTGGCACTTGGTAGCGCACACTTTGAACTTCTAGCTCGGCGTGTGCTACGCCCGAAATCGCAATTGCTAAGACTAGAATCGAAATTTGTTTCATATGCTTACTTCCTAAAATGGTATCGCGTAGCGCGTGCTCTGCCAGTTTTTACCAGAAGGTGGGAGTCGAGTAAACCCGAGAGGTCTCTGAAAGCTGTCATTGTTGAGACATTAAAACGTGATTTATACTGCGTAATCGACCACATACCGTGCTTTTCTAATTCTTCTAATGCGGCTAATTGACGGAAGTTCAGATCGGGAAATGGTGTAAAGTTGTCAATCGAAGTGCTTACTTTTGTCTTCGCGGGTTTAGGAATCTGCCATTCGACGCTTGCGTCACACGCCCAACCATCTTCAATCGTAATAATCCAGCTCGAGGCAGGCTCAATCAATTTTCGAAGTTTCGCAACGGTTGAGTGCATAAGTGAGTCGTGCCTTGCGGGGTCGTAGTCATAACCCCAAACCTCTCGCAGAAGTTGCTCTTTAGTTTTCGCACCCGACTGAAGACTTTGTAAAATGCGAAGCTGTTGCCGACTGAGAGCTTCGCTTCGTAACAGCACCCCCGTTGATGTGACAAGTACGAAGCTTTGCTGGTCAGCTAAAACAATAAAATATTTTTTGCCTGGAGATAACACTTTGAAGCGATGCCAAAGCCCTAAATACCCAAGATCCAATGCTTCGGTTGCGGCCTGCTCGGCATTACGAA
>JAYSYM010000315.1:0-4800 GCA_043727635.1 Bdellovibrionales bacterium
ACAAGATAACGAGCGCCTTCGTCGAGGGCACTAATGAGAAGGGTGAACAAATGAAAATTTATTTCGTATGTTTACTCGTACTGTCAGCCTGCACGACTCCTCAGCGGACGGTTAGAGTTGAGAGCGAGGAGCCACCAAGGGGTGTCGCTCATGAAGCGATTCGACAGGTGATCACAAACAACATGGGCTCATTTCTTAGCTGCTATGAAAAAAGCTTAAGTTTAGATCTGACGTTAGAGGGAAAGATGGTTCTCGATTGGGACATTGTTACTGGCGGGAAAGTTGAGAATGCAAAAATCAACGATGCCAAAACTGAGATCATCGAGCCAAAAATGCGGGCCTGCATGATTCAAAAACTTTCTGCATTGAATTTTCCAGAACCCATGAACACTAATAGCTTCGCTGTTTCTTACCCGTTCGTTTTTAAAGATAGCAAACAATAAAAGAGTCGGCCTATAGAGCCAGCTCGCAAGGAGAAATTATGATTAAAGGATTCTTAGCACTAGCGGTTGCAACGCTATTTGGATTTTCTGCGCAAGCAGATTTGGGAAAATACGCAGGTTCATACAGCGGAAAATTTTCTGGTACAAAAGGCACTCTGATAGTTGGAGTTTCTGGAAATATGCTCACAGCGAAGTTCGTTGCCCAGGACTCAGGGAGCGGCGACATTCTTGGCGACTGTAGCTCACGCATTGGTCAAATGATGGATATCGACATGGATGATAACGAAATCGATCACGCAACATTCTCATTCGATGCGGGATCTTGCAGCGATCGAATTCTTGGGCGCGAGATGACTCTGGATTTCAAACACAAAAACGGAATGCCAGTTTCTGCAACTGCATCAGTCTACTCTCACACGACAACTTCTTGGGAAACAGTTTGCACTGGCGGCGAAGCATCAGGCGGAGTCCACTGTCAGCATGTACCAAGAACTGATGATTGGTACGTGACTGGAAAATTCAAGAAGTAGATTGGGCGCGACATTGAATCCGCGCAGCGCGGAACGAAGGGAGCTTACAAGCTCCCTTTTTTATTGAAGTGGCTCTACGATTTGGCCGCATGAGTTCATGCTGCGAGCTATTTGGAAGTTCGTAACTTTAAAGATTTGCGAAGAATTAGCATTCGCCTCGCGAATGTGAACAACAACCACCGCTTGAGGGTCTTCTAAGACATCAATTGCGAGCAGATCGGAAGCCTCACACTCCATCGATTGACCGCACTGTGCATATGAATCGTAAGATTTAGATCTAATGGTTGAGATAGCTACGATTTTTGCTGTCGTATCTGTTAAGCGAATTGAACTATCAGACATGTTTATTTCGGCAAGCTGACGGCCATCAACTGATAGTGATTTCATGTTTCCGCCTGGGCAAGCCAGTGTCGGGAGGGGAGCCATAAGAAGTGCGATTGCTAAGGCGAATTCTTTCATAAAATCTCCGTGTTCGTTCACCAAGATTCTTAGCAAGAGAAGGGCCACCTTCACGAGAGCTTTACAGGGATTGCGCCACAGGCACGATGTCTAAGGAAAAAAAAGAGCCGGCATTTAGCCAGCTCTTTAATTTTTGGAGGGAAGATGCCGGCCGAAGCTGGCGTCTCGTGTAGTTTGTTTAATCCCTTTCAGCAGAGCTAAAAGTTAACGTTCGCATGCAGAGCATGCGATTAACGTATTAGGCTGCGATCTCTTTGCCTTTTTTGCCGCCGCCACGTTGAGTGCTGATCTTGCGTTTTGCGCCGCCAACTTTCTCTTCGAGAGCGAGAGCAAGAACTTCATCCAAGTGTTCTACGAACACGAAGTTTAGATTCTTGCGGAAGATTTCAGAAATCTCTGCAACATCTTTTTGGTTTGCTACAGGGCAGATCACTGTCTTGATACCTAGTTGAAGGGCAGCAAGAGCCTTTTCTTTGATTCCGCCGATTGCAAGTACTCGTCCAGCTAGAGTTACTTCACCAGTCATTGCTACATCAGAGCGTACTGGAGTGTTTGTCATTAAGCTGATGAGCGCTGTTGCCATCGCAATACCGGCTGATGGACCATCTTTAGGGATAGCACCTGCTGGCATGTGAATGTGAACAGTGTTGTTATCAACCCATTCAGGGTCGATACCAAGCTCAGCCGCGTGAGCTCTAGCGTAGGACATAGCTGCTGTCGCCGATTCCTTCATGACGTCGCCCATTTGACCCGTCAGAACTAGGCCGCCTTTGCCTTTCATCGCAAGAGACTCTACGTGGAGAACTTCTCCACCCGCTTGAGTCCAAGCAAGACCGTTTACGATACCAACTTGATTCTCGTGGAACTTTTCTTCGCGGATGAACTTTGGTGCACCAAGAAGCTCAGCAACTTTTTCTGCTGTGACAGTTACTTTCTTAGTTTCGCCCATCACAACTAGCTTAGCTACCTTACGGCAAACTGAACCAACTTCGCGCTCTAAGTTACGAACACCAGCTTCGCGAGTGTAACCTGCGATTAAGTATTTCAAGCCTTCTTCAGTGAACTCGATGTGATCTGGAGATATCCCGTTTTGCTCAATCTGACGATCAACAATGTGCTTTTGAGTGATGATCAATTTATCGTTCTCTGTGTAACCAGAGATTTGGATGATCTCCATACGATCGCGAAGTGCAGACGGAATGTTTTCTAAAACGTTTGCTGTTGCGATGAAGAGAACATTCGACAAATCGAAATCAACGTTCAAGTAGTTATCACGGAAAGTTGAGTTCTGTTCTGGATCTAACACCTCAAGCATTGCTGCTGAAGGATCACCTCGGAAGTCTGAACCTAATTTATCAATTTCATCAAGAACGATAACCGGGTTATTTGTTTTAACCTGTTTCATTGCTTGAATGATTTTTCCTGGCATTGCACCTACGTACGTACGACGGTGACCACGAATCTCAGCTTCGTCTTTTACTCCACCAAGCGCGATACGGAAGTATTCACGACCCATTGCGCGAGCAATCGATTTACCAAGTGAAGTTTTACCTACGCCTGGAGGACCACCGAAACACAAGATCGGGCCACGGTTGTTGTTCTTAAGTTTGCGAACCGCAAGGAATTCTAAAACGCGGTCTTTCGCTTTTTGAAGATCATGGTGATCTTCATCAAGAACTTCGCGAGCGTGAGTAAGATCAAGATTGTCTTCAGTCTTTTTAGACCAAGGAAGATCGCTCATCCAGTCAAGGTACGTGCGAACCATTGATGCTTCTGAAGCATCTGGGTGCATGCGCTCAAGACGTGCTAACTGCTTCATCGCTTCTGTTTGCACAGTCTCTGGCATACCAGCTTTTGCAAGCTTCTCACGAAGATCTTCCATCTCTTCGCCCTTAGAATCTTGCTCTCCAAGCTCACTCTTTATAGCGCGCATTTGTTCGCGCAAGAAGTATTCGCGCTGAGACTTCGACATCTCGTCTTTAGCTTGAGTGCGGATACGAGCTTGCATCTGAAGAACTTCGAGTTCGTTTGCCAAGATCTCGTTCACTAAAGCTAGGCGCTGTTTGTGATCGACAGTTTCTAGAACTCTTTGAGCATCAGAAACTTTAAGACCTAAGTTGCTTGCGATCAAATCAGCAAGGCGACCTGGTTTATCGACATCATCTAATATTAAAAGTATGTCTGGAGAAAGCTGGCGACCAAGCGCTATGATCTTTTCAAGATGCTCTTTAGCATTTCTAATCATTGCTTCGTATTCAACTGGTGAGCCGGCGTCTTCTTGTTCGAAAATCTGCTCAACAGAAACTTCGAAGTTTGGAGAAGATTTCGCAAACTTAGTAATGCGACCTTTAGCCTCACCTTGGATCAAGATCTTTACTCGCCCATCAGCAAGCTTTCGCATGCGCATGATTCTCGCGATGGTTCCTGTTTCATATATAGTCTCTGGAGTTGGATTCTCTTCTGTAATTTCTTTTTGTGAAGCGAGGAAGATCAGGCGATTCTTCGCGAGAGCTTCTTCTACTGAACGAATCGAAGCTTCTCGTCCAACAAAGAGTGGAAGAATCATGTATGGGAATACAACGATATCTCTCACGGGTAACATTGGGAGCGTTTCTGGGAGTTCTAATACTTTGTCGTCAAATGCCATCTTGATTCCCCTACCGCCATCTTTGGCAGTGTATGAGCAGTTTTCTCTGTGTAACTATTCGGTACGCTCACAGAATGCCTTGAGGCTTGAGTGACTTTCTAAAGTCCGGAAAACGCAGGCGTATTGCAGATTTATTCGATTTAAAAGTGTGTCCAGACTAGCTAGTGGGCTTGCGATTAATGCGACTTAAAACGATCTTTACGCAAAGGCTAGTCTGGAAGAAAGCCTTGCTTATACGAGGGTAAAATTAAAACTTATGATGATCTAACAATTGGTCGAGCTCGACTAGCCGCTAATTCGCCCTAGTGGCGAGTTTCTTGGCAAGGGCTTCTAAGTCGCGCCAGCCATAAAGAGTTTCAGGATAATTGATTCCGTTAACAGCGAAGACAGTTTCACCAACAGCTTCGCCACCAAGATCCTCATAGAAACGTCGTGCTTGATGGTTTTCTTTGAGCGCACCAATCACCATTGAGTTCTGCTCGCGCAAAATAAACATATCAACGAGCGCCTTTACTAATTTTTTACCGAGACCAGTTCGCTGGTAATCTTTGAGAATATAGATTGCGAAAATTTCTCCGGCAAAAGGGAGCTCTTTGTGGCGGTTGCTATCGGCAGTCGCGAAACCCACGACTTTTTGATCAACTTCAGCAACGAATGTTCTTAAGCGAACTTCGGGCTTTTGTAAGTGGAGACCCCATTCGATTTTGCGCTGAGGAATCTG
>JAYSYM010000316.1:0-4792 GCA_043727635.1 Bdellovibrionales bacterium
CAGTTGAGAAAAGCTACGGCCTACCTATTAGCGAACGCTAAGAATGTTGATACCTTGAATTGTTGGCGATTCGATTGTTCGCTTCACGTAATCAAGCAAAGGCTCTTCCGTAACTTTGTCTTTTACTTTCGCGTGACGGAAGTACACGACACCATCTTTGTGAAACGCTAGGCCCTGATGCGAAATATTTAGGTGCGTACCAGCTGCTTCCACTAAATTCCACTTCGGTCGAACGATATTGATGATCGATCCATGGGGGATTCGCTGCAGAATTTTGGGGTTCTCGACGATTTTGTATTTATAGAGAAACGGAATTTTCTCTACACTCTTGCCGAACTTTTTTGAAAGTGCATGAAGCTGATCAAGTTTTGAGGTTTTTTCTTCTTCCGAAATTCCAACTAACGAACTTTCACCAAGTTTTCTGAACCACTCATCTTTTTGAATAAGCGCTTCAGCCATGTAGGTGCTGTCTGGGTCGATTGAGTGCGTGATATCAACCAATGTTCCATTTAGTTTATTATTCTTGATCCAATCCAAACCGGGCATGTGGTTGCGAGTCTCGAAACTAACCACGCCGTTTTTATAACGGATTTTGTCCATATTAGTCATGATCGCAGCTTTAGTTTTCGCCTTTGCCACTGCCATAACCGTTTCAACGAAAGTTGTGCAATCAAACCCGTCTTCCCTAAATCGAGGGTCGCGGTCAAATGCACCGGTGCTGCCTTCGCCAAGTGCTCCGCCAACGTAAGGTTGACCCATGAGACGCTGTGAATAGCGATCCATACGATCTGCCAATCGCGCATCTGTTGCACGAACTCCCGCACCCGCACCTGCAGACGCAATCGTTGGAACCAGTAATAAGCCCGCAAGCCAAAGGTTTTTCACGAGTGAACTACAGTGCCAGAAGAGTGCCGTCGATTTTAGCCCCTTAAACAAAAGTAGCCCTCGACAGCTGTCGAAAATTTAGTCGAAGGCTCAATTTCAGCTTGGTAGTACGCTTGTCGCTAGTTGATAAATGAAACGCTGTCGTTTAGCCTTGATCCATGATCAAGGCGATGGGCGACATCTTTATTTCCGAACCGTGGATTGCACTGATCCCTGCCGTTGTTTTTCTATTTGCGTGGTATATGCGAGACGACCTCGTCGCAGCCATTGCCGCATTTAGTTGGTCGGGCTATGCGGTGATCGAAACTCTGAACAAGTACAAAGTGACGTGTTCAGGTGAGTGCAATATCCGCATTGATCTGTTGATGATATATCCAGGTTTAATATTAATGTCAGTAGCAGCATTAGTTTCAATCGCGCTCGGAGTCGCCGTCGACTCCCAGAGCAATAGACGTTAGCTATCACGGCCTTCGGTGGCTCCCAGAATGTCTTGAGCTTCCCAGTTCGGCAAATCTTCTCGTAGCTCTGCAAGCAAACTATCAAAACGCGAAGGATCGTCTACCTTCGCTAGCTCTCTCCACTCCGGAGAAAGCGATAAGCGACTGCGCAACGCCAATAGCAAAAGATCGATCCACGTGGGCTGACTGAATGTAAAGTTCAGCGCGAGAGCCTCGCCCTCAGCTTCCGTTCGGTGCCAATATCCTCTCGGAACAAAAAGCATCGACCCCGGCTTCAAAACTATTTTCTCTTGCGGCTCTGGCATTGTCGTCGGCGGCTCTTCTGACGCGTACGACGCAAGCTCCGGATCAAGCGGCTGACCTATCGTGAATCTCTGAGTCGGATTAACAAAAGTAAAGTTGGGAGCTAGCCACCAAGTTTTCGTTCCGTGAAGCTGCAAAACAAAATTAATATTCTGATCAAAATGCGCCGCAGTCCCTTTTCCATCTGGCGTTGCATACACCATGCACCGCCCGTAAGTAGATTTCGGTAAACCTAAATCAAACGCGATGTTGGCAAGCCAGTCTTTCAAGGCCGGAGATATATCTTGAACGTTGTTAAAGAGCAGCGCCATTTTCTCATCGAACTTTTGTTTCGCAATTTGCGGAGCAACTTCAATCGCACTCGACTCATCTCTCACATCTGGCAAATGCACTTGTACATTGCCTGACCATGCCGCAAGCATCGCATCGAGTGATTGCAAAAATGGAAGCTGAGTAAGCTCACTAACTGAAGATTTTAAGCCGTGAGTAACAAACGGAAGATGCGGCCAATGTGAGCCTTGAAATTCTTCGAGCGTGAGTGGCGACAGAAGGGCGTTAAGGTTTTTCATCGCCGAAGAGTAGCAAGGGATCGGCCCAAAACCAATCCCCTTGGAAAACTCCCTACTTAAGGGTTGTACGTATCGTATTTAGAGAGCAACAGCGATTACTGGCCGGCGCCGCAATCGCCGCCACAAGTTGTGACCGTTTCCTCTACGCATGTACCCGTGTACTTACTTACTCTCTTGCCGTCGGTAATTTTGATTTCAGCTACGAACGCTTTTACCAGATGCTCACGCGGGCCAATCGCACCTTGGTAGTCTTTAATAATTGATTTCACTTGTACGTTGGCTTTAACCGTTCTTTTTTTGAGTAAAAATTCTAAGTCGCCGTCGAGCAGGTCGTTGTCAGAGATTATGCTGAAGCCGAGGTCGTTGAGCGCTCCTTCCTCTCGATTAAATTGAAGTTTCTGTATCTGTCCTTCGCTCGACACGCGAAGTGCACTGCACTCAAAGTTGTAAGAACCTGAGTGAGCTTGACCTACGAACATCAGTACTGCGATTCCTGCGATTAAATTTTTCATTTCATTTCTCCTTAAAAAGTTTTGATAGTCGTTATGACTTTCGTCGAGGTGGAGAATGCACTATTTGCGACCCATCTGAAAAGCAGAGGTTTTCGACGGTATTCATCGATTTTTTAGATAGATCAGTTAAGCTATTGAAAGATGGAACTTAATCACCTGCAGGTTTTCTTTGAGGTAGCAAAAAATGGCAGCTTTACCGAGGCTTCGCGGAGGTTGAACATCAGCCAATCAGCTTTAAGCCGATCGGTGGCGCTCCTTGAGGAAAGTGAAAATGTCGTTTTATTTGAGCGCTCAAAACGCGGACTCAAACTCACTGATGTAGGTGAAGAGGTTTTTCGAAAGTGCCAAGAGGTGTTTCAAGTCCTCAATAAAATTAGCGAGGTCTGCCGAGGGCAACGCGAAGCCATCGAAGGCCCACTTAAGTTTGCAACGACCGATCATGTAACTAATCATTTGCTTCTGTCGCCCCTCCAAAACTTTAGAAGCGAATTTCCTTTGGTGGTCCCAAGTATTTTCAATGCTACGTACACAGAAATCATCGAGCATCTACGAACTACTGAAATCGAATTCGGTTTAACGTTCACCAAGCCCGCTGCTCCCCAAATTGAATATCAAACGATCGGCACAGAAATAGTGATGGCACTGGTCGTTCAATCGGATGTTTGGCGAGAGAATAAAGCCGCGAATCAATCGGCGACCTTAGATAAGGTACTTAGCAAGGTTGGTTACATTGGCTCAATCGGCTCAGCCTCTCAAACTAAGCCGTCGCGATTACTATTGGAACTTTTCGGAAAAATGCCGCGCATTGGATTTGAAGCAAATAGCCAAGAGACTCAGAAGCGAGTTTGTTTATCGCGAGGTGGCGTCGCATATCTGGCAAGGTTCATGGTGGAGCAGGAAATTAAATCTGGAGTGCTTCAAGACATCACTCTTCTCGATCCTCATGTGTTCTCGTTATATGTAGCGACTCGAAAAGGACGCGTTTTAAGTGCCGCAGCAAAATTATTTCTTGAACGACTAAATATCGCTCTTACTTAAGCGGCTTAACGACATACCAAACGCCTGCTAGCTTCATCGGCTTGTTATGTTCGCCAACCACAGTAAATTTTCTGGCGCCGAAAATAAAAACTGGAGTTTTGAATGTCTCGCCTGCCATTAACTTCGCTGGAGGGTTCACACTCACCATCGATGTATCACCGTGTTTGGTGTAAGCCTGGATATCAAACGACCCAGCAGGAACAGCGCCGTTATATTTAATCGCAGTAATTATTCTTGAAGCTGTTGTCATAACCGATCCTGCCTTTCAGGCGCTTGAAACAAAAAAAGCCCGCCTAGGGCGAGCTTTTTAATTATGGCGGAGAGGGTGAGATTCGAACTCACGGACCCCGTGAGAGGTCGTCAGTTTTCAAGACTGATGCATTCAACCACTCTGCCACCTCTCCGCATCTCAGAAACTGAAGTGGTAACATACGGAACCCGAGCCCCAGTTTCAATCTTTTTGGTCAATTTCAGGGCCAAACAATGCAAAATAATGCTTAGTTTTGGGGCGCCACGCCCGCCGTTACTAGCTGTTCGGTCAAGAAAGTCCATTGAAGGGCTGAGAACTTCACTCTCTGTTCAATATTGGCAGCCCCCGCGTGACCACCCTCCGTGTTTTCCCAGTACAGTGACGGCTTTCCGAACTCCATCATCTTAGCCATCATTTTGCGCGCATGCCCCGGATGAACGCGATCATCCTTCGTCGAAGTCATGAACAGCGTCATTGGGTAAGAGCGATTCGGTTTCAAATTTTGGTAAGGAGAATATTTCTCAATCGCAGCTCTCTCCTCAGGAATATCTGGATTGCCGTACTCACCAATCCAACTGTGTCCTGCTAAAAGCATGTGATAGCGAAGCATATCGAGTAGTGGAACTTGGCAAACGACCGCCTTAAATAAATCGGGCCGTTGAACCATCACGGCCCCAACTAACAAACCGCCGTTACTTCCACCCATGATCGCAAGTTTTTTCTTCGACGTAATATCTCGATCAATTAAATCTTCTGCGACTGCAATGAAATCATCGA
>JAYSYM010000317.1:0-1473 GCA_043727635.1 Bdellovibrionales bacterium
CGTGTTCACCGGGTCGGCCGTAACTTCACATGGTTCCCCTACCTTACCAGGCCGAACGTAAACGTTAACTGAGTTCCAGTTCATCGACATAGCGCCAAGCGGAGCGTCGTAAGCGCGATCATTTCTGACATTCTCGCGATCTTCACCGATTCGAATCGAGTCAAAGCGCGTGTCATCGACAACGATGTCACCTTCAATTGAAGTGACGCCTGAGCGCGTGAAGTTATTCACTAGCACCCACATATTCTCTGAAACAAAACTTGGATCGCCACTTCCTTTTAGGTAAAGCGAGCCACCGAGTGCGCCGTTTTTGATAGAAGCTGAGGAAAGCAATTCGGTTTTAAATTTGAAAGAAGGATGAAGTGTTTTTACAACCGCGCCTACAGTAATGAGTTTACTCAAAGAAGCTGGAATCATACTCATGTCGTCACTTACACCGAAAATCTTTTCAGCACCCTTGTCGCTTCGACGTCCCACCCAAATTCCAACCTCGCTTGGCTTAAAGCCACTCTCCTTCATTGCAGTTTGCAATTTAGATTCAAGTGAAGATTGATTGATTGCTTGAGCCGATGCTGAAATTAGGCAGGCCAAAGATACTGAGATAAGTCTAAGAAGATGATTCCGCATGCTATTAGTATAGCGTTGCTGCACATCGCTTGCATTCATCTTTTTGGGTGTGAAACGATAGACGAATGCGCGTGCGAAATTACACCTTGATCCTGCTTTTCCTAACATCGACTTTGATCCTTGGATGTAGAAAATCTGAGAACGCTGACTCGAACACTGTGATCGTTGCAATTGGATCAAAACCCAGTACGCTCGATCCACGTTTCGCGACGGATGCTTACGGAATGAGACTGACTAGTCTTTTGTTCAGCTCGCTTGTTTTTTTAGGTCCCGAGTTGAAAATTGTTGGAGACGCTGCACACACCTGGACGTACAAAAATCTTACGTACACATTTCAACTTAAACCGAACTTAATATTCTCAAATGGTGAACCAGTAACCGCTGAAGATATTTTGTACTCGTTTGCTCAGTTCAAAGATCGAAAATCTCCGCACAACAGTTCTTTTTCAATGATCGAGAACGTTGAAGCAAAGTACGACGAAAACGATCGCTTCGTGAGAATCCGCCTTTCAAGCTTTTCTGCAGCTTTGTTAAACGACTTATCAACTTTGAAGTTTCTCCCTCGAAAGTTGGTCGAGGCCAATGACAACGGATTTTCTCAAAATCCGATTGGGAGTGGTCCGTTCAAATTACTGCAAAGTAGTGCGAGCGACATTACGCTTGAAGCTCGGCCCAATTCGGGCATCGCTTATAAAAATTTGATCTTTCGCGTGATCGCCGACGAAAACACCCGTTATCTAAAAATGCTCAAAGGCGAGATTGATATCGCGCAAAATGAGATCCCTAGTTACAAAATCTTCTATATTGAAAATCGCCGAAAAGATCTGATGGTCTATAAAGCTCCGG
>JAYSYM010000318.1:0-1473 GCA_043727635.1 Bdellovibrionales bacterium
GATAAAACGTTGTGAACACCTTCTACGTTAGTAAGTTCCGAAGTGATTCTCTTGAGCTCAATTGTGAAGTCTTCTTCGAGCCAGTTACCTTGGTCCTGAGGAAGGCGCTCTAGGATTGCAAAATAAGACGGTGCTGAATTAAGCTCGAAAGTACGTTTGAAGTGAGCGTCTACATCGAGCAACGTATGTTGTTTCGGAAAAAATTGTCGAACTGAATAACTCGTATTCAAATTCTTCAACTGAGTCGCACTAAAGATGACGAAAATCAAAATAGTGATTGCAGCAAGTGACGACACCACTCTTTGATTTCTGAAACACTTCATCCTGAAATATCCTCTTAGCTTTTGGAGAGTCGTAAATGACAACAAACCGTTCTAGTTTCTTGAGCTCATTTGTTTTTGCGTGGACGTTAATCCTTTCACAAACCGCACTGGGAGCGCAATCCAAAGCTCAGCTTTATATGCCTTGGCCTATGTTAAACACAAAACTTAACACTGTATTAAGCGGATCAAATTCTAGCTTCTCGACTAAAGTACCCGCTTCGACACTAGACGCCGGTGGATTTATTTGGTCTATCACAAATATTACTTATGAAGCAGCAACAAATTCTCCGACCTCGCATACAAATGGCTCGGTGATTGGCTTTGAAGCCAACAACTCAAATCTCAAAGTTACGATTCAAAAAATTGCGGTTGATCAAATTATTGAGCGCGAAGTTAACGGCGCTATTATTCGAATTCATTTAGTCGCAGACTGCGGCCCAATTATTTTTACTCAGCCAAAAGCGAGTGTTGCTTCACTCTTCGATATCAGTTGGGCGACGGGCTCACCGGTTGCCTCATTGAAGAGTTCTCAATTAAGTTGGGTGCAAAATTCTTGGGTAATTCCTGACTTTGCTTGCAACGGACCAAATGGCCTCGCCGATATACTCAAACAAAATATTAGTGAGAGCTTAAGGAACGCTGATGACTTCAAGCCTTACCTCACCGAGTTCTTAGATAAAGAAGTTCACGGCTTAATTTCGAAAACTCTCAGTAAGGTTCGACAGCCACTCACTGTGAGCGCAGCTTCTACTAGACAGACATTCAAGGTCGGAGCTCTCTACAATCTTCCGCAAGGAGTGATTGCAGACCTGACTGTGAGTGACTCATCGAAAGCAGATGTGCTTCCGCCAGTTTCATTACCTTCGGCCGAGATTCTCAATGGCCTTCCGACAACGACACCTTCGTTCTTAGCTGGTAAAGAGTTGCTCGAACAAATCATTCGGTCAGAACTCAATGCTCAGGCAGCTTCGGTGAAAACTGATCTGCAGGCTGTTCCGTCATTCCATGCGCTTATGCAAGATCGAGTGAAACAATTTTTTGGCTGGAAGGATCTCACGAAGTATCCGAAGAACAATCCTTTCCCGCTTACAATGTTCAAACCGAAGTTCGAAGGCCTCACTTTATCAGCTGCAAATAAACTGAAAACTAC
>JAYSYM010000319.1:0-1470 GCA_043727635.1 Bdellovibrionales bacterium
GCTTCTTCCTTCACCCACTCTACTATAGCTATTTTCGCGAATCGAAGTGCTGCGTCTTCATCTGGGTATTCGACTAAGTCATCATTCCAAATGCCGTCAATGATCACGTGAGCTAAATGAGACTGGCGCTCTTCTGACAAAATCATAAGATCACCTTCTTTTCCTTCGCTAATCGCTTCTTGAGCATTGGGAACATTTTGTATCGCTCGAACTCACCCGGATTTTTGCGCTCGAGATCATCAAGCATCGCGTGAACTTCGCGATCGAGGTCAGCTTCTTTTTTATATTCGCCTGCGACTAGTTCGATTGCGCGCTTGAATACTTTCTCTTCCGGATCTTTAAACTCGATCAAATTTTGATTTTTTAAATTCTCAAAGACTTTGCGGACCATCCGGTCCATTTGTATCGGTGTAAGCTTCATACTTTGACTAAAGGAGGCGTCGTACCTAAAGTCAAGCCAGTGAGCAGAGCAAAACGAATTACTCTATTAATCAGCCTACTAATTCTTGCTACTGTCGCGACCGCTGGGATTTGGATCTACCGTTTAGATCAAGACATCGCTGAGCGATTTGCGCAGAAGCGATTTATTCCACCCGTCGAGTTTTATTCAGCACCTGAACGGATTGTTCCGGGCTCAGTGATTAGCCAAAGTTATTTCACCTTACTCTTCGCACGAAAGCATTATCGCGAGAGACCATTTGGCCAGCCTCTGCATCAAGGCGATTATTCACTCTGGACAGGTGATCAATGTCGAACACTGATCGACAACCTCCCCGAAACACTCACCTACTGCATAGCCTTTCATAATTATTTAGCCGGCAATGGTCCAAAAACAGATCCGGAGACGCTGGTTCAGTTACTTGCGTTCGAACAGGGAGACAAACTCACTGGAGTTTGGGCAGGTACTCCGCTTGTCGCAATCGAAGCTGCGGAGCTCGAATCTGAGCTCTTCGCACAATACTACGGCGACAAACCAATTCTTCGTCGCACAGTGAGCAACGCAGAAATTCCTGTAGCATGTCGACACGCACTTTTGGCAATTGAAGATGCAAATTTTTACGAGCATGGTGGCATCAGTATCCCAGGTCTTGCTCGCGCACTTCTTAAAAACTTAAAGGCCGGAGGGTATGCGCAAGGCGGAAGTACTCTCACTCAACAACTTGTGAAAAATTATTTTCTCTCAAGCGAAAAAACGATGAGACGAAAAATTAAAGAAATTGCCATGGCCGTTCTTGTTGAAGGTCGCATTAGCAAAGAAGATATCTTCGAAACTTACGTGAATCTTATTTATCTCGGCCAAAACGGTCCGTTTGAGATCAGAGGCTTCGGCGCAGCATCAGAATTTTACTTCGGCTCAAACTTAAGTGCTCTCGATTTGCCCCAGTGCGCTTTGCTCGCTGCTGTGGTGAACAGTCCGGGCATGTACAATCCATTTACAAAAGTCGACAACGCGCGGTCGCGCCGAGCAAA
>JAYSYM010000320.1:0-4751 GCA_043727635.1 Bdellovibrionales bacterium
GTTCAATGCAATTACTAAGCATCAAGGTGCTCCGTTGATGAGTGACGATCAATTCCGCTCATTCCTTCGCAAAAAAATGGATGTCGTGCAAATTGATGAGCAGTTTTTAGATCGCCCAGTCAACGTCGGCTTCTCGGGCGGCGAAAAGAAGCGTAACGAAATTCTCCAGATGGCTGTGCTTTCTCCGCGATTAGCGTTTCTTGATGAAACTGACTCTGGTCTTGATATCGATGCACTAAGAATTGTTGCAGAAGGTATTAACAAGCTACGTACAAAAGAGAACGCGATCGTTCTTGTTACTCACTACCAACGGTTATTAAATTACATCGAGCCTGATTATGTTCACGTACTAGCTGACGGAAAAATCATTCAAACCGGCGATAAGTCTTTAGCTCTTGAGCTTGAACGCAAGGGCTATGATTGGCTGGTGAAGTGAGTCGAATCGAGCAGACCTTCAACAAATTAGCTCAGTCAGCAGATGCGCTCCAGCGACTTCGCTCGAAAGCGTTTGATGACCTAACTTTACTTCGAGCTCCTAGCAAGAGAGATGAAGCTTGGAAGTACACGAGTCCAAAAAACTTTCTTGAAGCTGCGTGGGATGTGAGTTCCTCGGTTGTGACTTCAATTGAGTCAGTCGTTGATTTAGCGAAAGTGCCTTTCGCAAAGGTCCCATCACAAGCAACACTTGTGTTTGTCGACGGAGTTTTGCGAAGTGATCTTTCGACCGGAACTTGGTCAGGATCAACGCTTGATAAAGCGCCAGCTGATTTTCTTTCAAAATTCGGAGCTAAACCTGAGTTCTTCGAGAGAATGAATTTGGCACTTCTAAATCAGGGCACCTATCTAGAGCTGGAGCCTAAAGGCTTAGCTTTGCCGATAGTTTTAATTTATCTGTCAACAAAGCCTTCGGCCGAGTTAGCGGCTAACTACCGGTTGGTAATTAGTGTACCAACCAACGCTAAGGCCTCGGTGATTGAGGTGCATGCAGCAGCAGAAGGCGTCGCTTTCGCGTCGCAGATTGTAACTCAAGTGCAGCTCGATGCGAACTCTTCGCTGACGTACGTAAAAGTTCAGACTTCAAGTAATGCGCACCACCTTAGTTCAACTCAATTTAGACTTGCTCGCGATGCTCGACTCGAATCAACGCAAGTTGCTTTCGGCGGCGCACTCACGCGCCATAACTTAGATGTTATGTTCGTTGAAGAGGGTGGCGAAGCGGTTGTGAATGGCCTTTACCTCGGATGCGGTGACGAGCATATCGATAACCGAACTCTCATCGACCACGCAGTCGGTAACACGACGAGCTCGCAACTTTACAAAGGTGTTCTCGACGATAACGCGCGAGGTGTGTTCACTGGTGGCGTAAAGATTCGAAAAGATGCGCAGAAGGCGAACTCATCTCAGCTCAACAACAATTTGATGTTGAGCCAAAAAGCCGAGATCGACACTAAACCTGAACTTGAGATTGATGCCGATGACGTAAAAGCCGCTCACGGAGCGACGATTGGGCAGATCAACCCTGATCACGTTTTCTATTTGCAGAGTCGTGCACTCTCTCGCAAGCAGGCGGTCGAAATGTTGGCGTTCGGCTTTGCCCAAGACATCGTTGATCGAATTTCAGACGAAACAGCTCGAGTTGAACTATCTAGATTAGTGAAACATAAGTTTTCTAGTTTCAAGGTGGATGCATGACCAAAACCACTTTCGGCTTCGACATAAAGAAGATAAGAGCCGAGTTTCCAGTTCTTGATCGCAAGATACGCGGCGAAAAACTCGTCTATCTAGATAACGCAGCTTCAACGCTCAAGCCTCTCACAGTCATCAATCGAATATCTGACTACTATCGTAACGAGTCGTCGAACGTTCACCGCGGAGCTCACTACTTGAGTGCTGAGGGCACTGTAGCTTACGAATCGGCTCGCGACGCTGTTCGATCTTTCATTAACGCGAAAGAGTCTTCCGAAGTAATTTTCACAAGAGGCACGACTGAGTCGATCAATCTGGTTGCGCAGACTTACGGGCGAGCAAATTTGAAGTCGGGTGATGAAATTATAATTTCTGAGCTCGAGCATCACTCAAATATTGTTCCTTGGCAGATGATCGCAGAAGAAAAAGGCGCAAAGCTTCGCGTGATCCCGGTCACCGATGCAGGCGATTTAGATTTCGACATTTATAAACGCACACTTTCAAACAAAACTAAGATTGTTGCGATCAGTTGGGCTTCGAACACTCTCGGCACGATATTGCCAGTGAAAGAAATCATCGATGAAGCGCACAAAGTCGGCGCGAAGGTTTTGCTCGATGCTGCTCAGGCAGTCTCGCATTTGGTAACAGATGTCCAAGCACTTGGCTGCGACTTCCTTGCTTTCTCGGGTCACAAGATTTTTGGACCGTACGGCATTGGCGTTTTATACGGAAAACTTGAGTTGTTAGATGCGATGCCTCCTTACCAAGGTGGCGGAAGCATGATCGCTGAAGTGACTTTCGAGAAGACAACTTATGCATCTTCACCGCAAAGATTTGAAGCTGGCACTCCATCGATTGCAGACGCTCTCGGTTTGGCTGCCGCACTCGAATACTTAAAAGGCATTGGCTTTAATCAAATCAAAGCTCACGGCGATGAAATTTTGAAACACGCAACTGCCAAACTTAGCGACATCAAGGGACTTAAGATCATCGGTACTTCTGCAAACAAGGTTCCGATTTTGTCTTTTGTGATTGATGGAATTCACCCATCTGATCTGGGATCAATCATTGATCACAAGGGGATTGCGATTCGCACCGGACATCATTGCACTCAGCCGTTAATGAAGCGCTATGGTATTCCGGCAACTGCGAGAGCCTCATTCTCAATTTATAATACACTTGAAGAGGTCGACTTCCTTGAGCGAAGCCTTATTCAAGCGAAGGAGTTTTTCTAGTGGAACAGGCAGCTCAACCCAAAGAAATTCTGATCCGAGTTTTGCCAACTCCTAATCCGAATGCTTTAAAGTTCGTTGTGAATCGTCCAATTAAATCGCAAGGCAGCGCAACGTTTGCACGACCAAGCGAAGCGCTTGGTGTTCGACTGGCAGAAGAGCTTTTCAGAATCGAAGGAGTGCGACAGCTTTACTTCTTTGAGAACGTAGTGACGATTACGCATTCTGATGACGTGGATATCGATACCATGCGCCTCGAGATTCAAGCGGTGCTGCAAACTCGGTTGGCGATTCACGATCCGACCTTCTTGACGGACGCCGAGCGCAAAAAAGCAGAGAAGCCACAGTTGGAAGGCGACTTAAAAGAGATCGATGAAATCTTAGATGAAACTGTTCGCACGTTCTTGCAAGGCGACGGTGGCGACATCGAAGTGGTGTCATACAAGGATCACGTTCTAGAAGTTCGTTATCAAGGTGCTTGCGGAACTTGCCCAAGTTCGCTCACTGGCACACTCGAAGCAATTCAGGGAATTCTGCAGCAGCAGTTTGATCCTGAAATCAAAATCGTCACTGTTTAATTACTGAAGTATTTTTTTCGGCTTTTTGAGTTTTCTGTTTTTGGTTGCTTTGTTTTTGTTTGTTCCACGACTTTGTAGATCGGAAGATTCGGAAATTGTCGTCAACTCTGTATTGTATTGCGAGCTCGATCCAAGTTTGGTGTCATCCCCATCGACTGTTTCTTGAACTAAAAAATGAATTTGATGGTTCCCTGGGCTGTTCAATTTGACAAGAACTTCGTAATTCTGCTCTTCGCCTTTATTAATCTTAGTATTGGTCTCAAGTGAGCCGTTAATTAACTCAACGTTTTCAGGAAGAAGCCACATTACTATTATCGAGCCGAAATCCTTTTTCGACGATACAGTGCCAAGTAGTCGAACCAACTCGGTAGATGATTGGTCATCAACTCTTTCGATCTTGGTTTCAAAATAGCCTTTGCCTTTCTGATGTGTGTTTGGCGAAGGCTTAGAAGTAGAAGTTTGGGCAGATGCCAACATGAGGCTCGAGAAAAACCCGACGGTTAGTAATAGTTTTGGATATACGAACACAAGGTCTCCTAGTCGAATTGAGGACAAACGATATTTCCATTAATTGAAAGGCTATAAGTGGCAGGGCCGCCACTAGTTCGCTCGACTGTGATTAAGTAAGACCCGGCGGATAGACGAGTCGAAATCTGTTCTGGTTGGCCGCTTGCTCCCGAGGCACTGCTGGCAACAACGCCTTCGCCCCAAAGTTGATGAGATTCCGCAAAAATCTTTAGATTGAGATTTGCAGAGGACGCAGTTGTATAAGACAAATTTACGGAGACACTTCCGCCGGGATGATCCAAGCGAAAGTGGTCTTGATGCCTGCGGTAATCATACGGATCACCGGTATAGCTAAGAGGCATAAAAATATTTGAATTACATGGAGTGCTGCCGAAGGCAATCGGTGTAGCATATTCTCGGAATCCAGTTGCGTTATAGGTAGAGTTGTTATTGAGACTCTGCATTCCGCGAATTCCTGACCAATCGGTTTTGTTTAAATGAGAATCCTGAATTTTTAGGAATGTTCCTGAATGTCTAAATTTATGAGATGGTGACGCCATACCTAAAACGGTGCCAGTAAAACTACTCCAGATCTCAGCAAACGATGACGGTTGTCCGCCGACTGCGTCGGCTCCGTCCGCTGCGCCGTCTAGTGCGTCCCATAGAAAACGAGTTATTGCGAACTCATCGAACAGGCCCGCTCCGCTTCCGGCTAAATAGGTTCCAACCTCTACTGATAAATTAAGCA
>JAYSYM010000321.1:0-1463 GCA_043727635.1 Bdellovibrionales bacterium
CATTCTCCTCGCAATCACCGCAGCTCTTTGGAGCATGGGTGGACTCTTTATAAAATCGATCAGTCTTTCTCCTCTAGCGATTGCCGGAGTTCGAAGCGCAATATCGGGCGTCGTCCTTGCACTTTACCTTCGCAAGTTTCAATTTAAATTCGGCATTGCACAAATTGGTGCAGCAGTTTGCTTTGCATTAACTGTTATTATGTTCGTAGCGGCGACAAAACTTACTACTGCTGCCAATGCGATTCTTCTTCAGTACACAGCACCAATTTACGCTGCAGTTCTGAGCGGACCCCTTCTCGGCGAGAAAACTAAACGCCGCGACTGGATTACACTTGGAGTAGTTGTTGTTGGAATGCTCTTGTTCTTCGTTGAAGAAGTTGAAGTGAGATACTTCTGGGGAAACATTCTTGCACTCTTAAGCGGAGTCAGTTTCGCTGGCATCGCTTTGTTTCTGCGAATGGGCAAAGACTCTTCACCGTTTGAGCCTTTGTTGATGGGTCACATCTTGACTGCGTTTGTAGGTATTCCCTTTCTGTTAGCTGGTCATGCTCCAACAAACATGGATTGGATTTACCTTTTGATTCTTGGAGTCGTTCAACTAGGCATTCCGTACATTCTTTACGGACTTGCGATTCGCCACGTGAGCGCAATCGAAGCCACTTTGATTCCAGTGATCGAACCAATCTTGAATCCAATTTGGGTTATGATTTTCTTTAACGAGATTCCGAGCAAGTTTGCATTTGCTGGCGGAGCAGTGGTGCTAGGAGCAGTACTCACCCACAGTGTGCTGAGCGCACGAGACAAGCGGCCTACAACGACCGCTGCTTAAGACCCAATTAATTTTTTAAGTAACGAGTACAGATCGCTTGTTCAACGATTAAACCAGCATCACGCTTCAAAAGAGTCATTGTTCCGGTCAACTCTGTACCGTGCGCCACAGGGCGACCGTATGAGAAATCAACGTACAACTTGATTTGTTCAACGTTGCCAAGCTTGGTATCGGCGAGCATTTCGCCTCGGCGACTTGAGCCACTTCTTCGTAAGTCGACTTTCGCCAAATACGAATCGTCTTCAACTAAAAGTTGAGCGTCAGCGTCTCTGAACACACCGATCGTTTTGTGACCAACTTGAACAGTTGAATCTGAGATGACCATTACGGCTGGAGCGCGAGTTCCGCGTGAAGGTTCGACGTGGTTGAAAACTTTTAAGCGGAGGCCACTTTGAGTTTCACACAAGAAGCCGTCTGCGTTTGCGATTGATGAAGCGATTAAAACGAGTGCTATTAAAGCGTATTTCATTGATGTTCCTGTCTACCATTCGGCTGATGAATACCATCAGTTGCGAGTGGGACAGCTTATAACTCTAAAGGTGCCCAAACTTTAAATGCATCCCACGACACTTAGTATGCGTTTCATGTATACTTTAGGTACCCGGTTCCCAATGGTAAAGATTCGCGTCGAATA
>JAYSYM010000322.1:0-1462 GCA_043727635.1 Bdellovibrionales bacterium
CCTTGATTTCTTTGTTCGCTTCCCGAAGACACTTCTTAAGACTGGCCAAGCTGAATCGAGCATCGTTATTCGGCAACTAGATAAGACTACGCTGGTTGAAACTAAAATTAGAAAGGAGCTGCTGCTTGTTGGACCTTTCTAGCGCAGCCTCATGGCTCTTTCCTCTTTCGGTGTTAGGGGCGAGTGTAGTTGCAAGTCCGCATTGTATTGGTATGTGCGGGCCGCTCATCTTTACAATTGGATCAAGCAAGCCGCGCTTGATTGCCTATCACTCCGGGAGATTGATCTCTTACGTGAGCCTTGGTTTCGCCGCAGGCTTCTTTGGTAAATCGGCCTTAAGTCTTTCAACGAATCCAATTTTATCGGGAATGTTCCTCTTGGCACTTGCAGTCCTCTTGCTTTTTCTTGGCTGGAAGACATACACCGGACAATCGCTTCACATTTCTCTGTTTAAGGGAACTCTGTGGCAGTCAGCTTCAAAACTGAATTTGCATCCAGTGGCCTCAAGTGGACTCACCGGGCTCATGAGTGTCTTTCTTCCCTGCGGTCATCTTTACACCTTTGCACTTGGAGCCACCGCAACCGGAAGCGCACTTCGCGGTGGCGCTATGATGTTCGCATTTTGGCTAGGTACGGTTCCCGCACTCGGCTTCGGAGTTCATTTTCTAAAACGTAATCTTCTTCGGCTTGGACCGAATCGTTACCGAATCGCTGCTATAATACTAGTCACCACTGGCTTGCTCAGCCTCGGAAACTTTGCATCGCAGATTTTTAAAACCAGTGATGAGACTGCAAAGGAACCTTCTCAGGGATCACACCATCACTGACGGTGTCGGGACAAAATCGCTCCTCGGGTGATACTCGACGTTGATCTTGTCCCATGAGCGCAGCTCAGATCGAACGACCAGCGACTGAGTTGGTCTGATTTGTGCTTTGTCCCAACGTACGACATTCGTAAATCTTGGGGGATTTAAATGCGCTTTCTATTTTTTTCAGCACTGATTTTGGCAACAACGGTTTCGCACGCTCAAACTACTGACATGGATTGGGAGAAGTTTCATCAAGCTCCGGGCTCGAGCATGCAAGTAATTCCAACTAAGTACGATAAATACGGAAAGAAAGTCAGAGCGAGAACCGATTCACTATTTTCAGATAAGCACATCGATGCAAAAACATATCTAAAAGTTAAATTCGATGCGCGACAACAGTTGCAAGAAGCTGCTTTACCAACAGCGAACTCGTATGCAGGCGCCAGCAATTTACGGGCACGCATCTCAAACTTCTTAGATTTACGCGAGTTCCAATTAAAAAATATCACGCCGGTCTTTAACTTAAAAGAAATCGAGACACAAAACTTACTCGCAGCGAAACTTGAGAAGGCTCCTTGGTCTGACAGCTACTGGCCGCTTTACAAAGGCGGCCTTGGCGCAAGATACAGCTCTGACCACTTCGAAGCTGTTGG
>JAYSYM010000323.1:0-4741 GCA_043727635.1 Bdellovibrionales bacterium
TTTTGTTTTGTTAATCAAGATGCCGTCTAGAAACTAAGGAATAATTGTCGCGTTCAAAGTTGTCATAGTGTTTACGTCGCCGAAAGAATTGAGCTCTTCGTCAACTAACTGAGCTGCTGCAAGAGCTTCAGGGTTAGTAATTGTACCAACCTGGAGTTCAGTATCAATTCGGCCAATGCCTCTCATGTAGAGCTTCACTGCCACAGTTGACTCAACTTCAGCCTGATTCATTAACCACATCATCAAGCCAGTGCCGATATCACGGAACGCCTTGTTGTCGCGAAGCTCAGTTAACGCCTGAACTCTCATATTAAGAGCATTAGCCGTCGATAGACCTTTCGCCATAAGTGCCGACATTTCTTCGATGTCTTCTTCTCGGTTATCTAGCCAAGCTGGCGAACCAGCTGCATACGACTTAGCTGCAGCAATTAGCTGAGCTGCTGAACGACCACTTAAAGATACAAGAGCTCTGTTGCTAAAGATTACGCGAGTTGAAATAACCGCATCGCGAACTTCTGTTGCATCAAAGCGCTGAGCTAAGCTTAGGCGCTGAGCAAAGTTTTGAGTCATGCGGTTTTGAAGTAGCAAGAGTGCGTGCTTCTGTTCCGTTGCCTTCAACTTATTGTCGATCAAATCTTGAGAAACGATAAAGTTAATCTCGCCAGTAGCGCGATTGCTATCGTCAAGCATCGACAAAACTGCAGTCGAACCGATTTTAGTTTCTTTTGAACCAATCAAACCAAAGAACAACTGAAGATTGCCCGACGCTTTAGATGATGTTGCTAAGTTAGAGTTGATCTTGTTGCCGTTCTTATCAACGATTTGGCTATTGATCTCGTTTGATGCAGTTGTTTTCTTCTTGTTGATAATTTTGATACCGACGCCGAGGATCTCTGCTTTGATACCTAGATCACGTTCCTTTAGTCGGTGCTTAAACTTCCCTGTCATTGTCGAAACTAAGCTTACGCGACGCTGCTCAACTGGCTTCATCGCATCGGCTTTCGCAAGCTTGTAGATAGGGCCTAGGTCAGTTGCAAAGAATGGAGTTGGTAAAGCAAGATCAATAAAGCTTACTGCTCCTGACAATACACTATTGAAAGCCGCTGCTGCTTGAGCGTCATCCAAATCAAATACTAAATCGGTCACAGTAATCGAGCCCTTTAGATTGTCTCTTTTGAGGTTAGCGTAAGGTTTAATTCCTATGCCACCGATTGTTGAAATCGAAAGGATCTCAACTGGAGCTGATGCACTGATGCGAGATTCATTACCGCTACCCTTTGAAATCAAAATGCGCAGACGAACTTTATTAGCATTTAGCTTCGAAATTTGAGCTTCGAATTCACCTTTTAAAATCAACCCAGAACGAACGCCAAATCCCATTTCGCCAGTTAAAAATTCCTCGATTTCTACTCCTCCAATTAAGGCCTTTTCGAAATTGAAAGAAACTAGCTCATTTGCCTTAAGCATTTTTGCAGCTTGAGCATTAGTAGGAAGTGCGCGGGCTTCGCAAACTATTGGAACGCCAATCGGGCAAAGTCGTTTTGCGTTTGCAGCTTCTTGAGCTGATGCAAATTGCTGAACGTAAGTGATCGACCCACCCTTGCGGATACGAGCCATGAGTGGAGTCTTAATCAGAGAATCAAGAATACTCCCCACATCAAGATCTACATTGAGCTTGTAGCGTGAAACTTTAGTCGCGGGCGACATTCGCTCACCACTCATGTCATTAATTGCTGAACGTAAGTTCCCACCTAAATCAGACAAGTTAGTTACTTGTAGGTCAGCTTCAATCTTCTTTTGACTTGGCTGGACCTGCACCTGTTTTAGATAAGCACTCATGTCATTAGCGTGAGCCATTGAACTTCCGAGCACAAAGCTAGAAGCCACAACGATCGCGGCACTGAACTTCATATTTATCATACACTTCCCTTTTCGCGCACGAAGGCGCATCTTTTTTGAGTCTTGAATTTTCGAAAACGATGCAAGTTATCATTTTTCGGTCAAGACCTGGGAGGTTTTGGATGAGTGAGTAGAACTTATAGTCGCCTATAAAAGTTCTACATGGTGAGAGGGGTCCGTTCGAGTTTTAAGCGATCTTTTTGATTTGCTCGAGCTTGCCGCGCAAACGAAGTACCTCTAGTTTTAGAACCGAGTTTTCGTTCGCAACGATTGTGAGTCGTTTCTTTAGTAAGATGATCTCACTACTTCCTGCGCCGTTCGGAACACTTGCAGTGCCCGAGGCCGCCGGAGGCGCCATTTCTGGATAAGGAGTATGAAACTCAGCATTCGAACCATACTCGATCTTTGATGATTCAGACTGAGGACTGGCCGAAGAAGCCCCGCCATGAACTGGTCGCGGTTTTTTAAGAGCTTCTTCGATGCCCTCTTCAACTACCAGCTTCGCATCAATTCTTTCCATTCGAAGGCGACCATCTGAAATCATTTTTCGGACGTCAGTGATCACTCGGATAAATGTTGTATTGATTTCGGCGGGCGTTGGCTGAGCGGCATTGAACTGTTCCATCACCGCCCGGCGCTGCCCATTGGACATCGCTACCGTGAAGCGGTCACGATTGCCTTCATCAAGGCCGTGCAGCATGACTGCTAAAGATAGGATTTGGAGATTGGCTACAACTTCCATCATTGCTTCATTGTTCCAGCCGCAGATCTTTTGCATGCTGAGCAGCTTATCGCCCATCACTTCTGCCCAGCGAGAATCTTCTTCCTTCACGATCTCCAGAAACTTAGCCTGCTTCTGTGGACCTGCCGTCTCAATAAGATTCAACAGCTGTAAAAATCCACCTGGTTTGCGATAGCGGTCCAACATTGCCATTCTAAACACCCCGTATTTATAACTTTCGGCGCTAGACCTTCGGACCGTTAGCTAATTTAGATGAATTAAAGCAATCTTCGTATTGCGTTTGTCATTGAGCGACTGAAAGAAATTTTCTGAGACACTCTCAAAGCAGAAAATGTGAATTTCATGAAAATTGCCGATCTCTTTGACAGCGTCTCATTGTCGTACATTAATTGAGAAGAGGTTAACCGAATGTGCCAACTTCTTGGTATGAACTGTAACATTCCAACTGATATTTGTTTTTCGTTCACGGGCTTTCAGGCACGTGGCGGGCTCACCGACGTTCACAAAGACGGTTGGGGTATCGCATTCTTTGAGGGAAAAGGTGTTAGGCAGTTTTTAGATTCTCAAGCTTCAGCCCACTCACCCGTCGCAGAGCTCGTAAGAAACTATCCAATCAAATCGAAAAATGTAATAGCGCACATTCGGAAAGCCACGCAAGGAATAGTCTCGCTTGAAAATACTCACCCGTTCTCTCGTGAACTTTGGGGATACTACTGGATCTTTGCTCACAACGGCAACCTTGTCGGATTCAAGCCAGCGCTCAATGGTAGCTTCACGCCTGTCGGGCAAACAGACAGTGAGCAGGTCTTCTGCTGGATTCTTCAAGAACTGAAACTTCGATTTGACGATAAGTATCCAGGCTCTGAAAAAGTTTATGAAGCTGTTCATGAGCTGACCCTCGAAGCAGGCGTATTCGGTGAGTTTAACTTTCTATTCTCGAATGGCGAAATGTTAATTGCTCACTGTTCAACGCAACTTTGCTATATCGTTCGCAAAGCGCCGTTTACTCAGGCAAGCCTTAAAGATCGCGAAGTGACGATTGATTTTAGTTCGGTGACGACAGCTAATGATCAAGTAGCTGTTATAGCTACAATACCGCTAACGGATAACGAACAGTGGAACATCCTTGAACCCGGGCATCTCTGCTTCTTCAAGGATGGAGCACTGTTAGAAAATCGCAAAACAGTTCCTGGAAAAAAGAACGTCTGCACGAGCTAGATTCGCGACACGATGACGTTCACAGCAAATGCTAATAATAAAATTGATGTGACGGCTGCAAACGGAAATTTACGACTTTCCTTAATTTCTTTCGCTTTCAGATTATTAGCTAAGCTCATCAATTCCTCCGAATCTTGTTTCAAGACTGCCTATGCATAGTTAACTGCATTCTTGATACCAGCCAGAGGCCCTTACGATGTTCCTAACTTCGATTTTTTGCTCAGTGAAATGTAAGTCGACAACTTATTAAAAAAGGGGAAGCTCGCACTTCCCCTTTTGAGTCATTTCGATTTATTGCTTTGGAAATTAAATTATTCGCCAATCAACAATCGTAAAGTAGCTTCATCAGCCTGTCTTACGTGTTTGTTATGGCTACAGTACTCGCGCTCCCAGGCTTCTTTCACATCGAACTTCAATGAAACGATGTCCTCACAGCCACGCTTCGTTGTGCAAATGGTGTCTGGTGTATTGCCTGAAGCTACGAGCTCTTCTTCTAAGTAACCTAAAAGAACGGATCGGCCAGGGCCTTCGAGTACGCAAACAAATGTGAGTGGCCCGCCGTCGCCTTCAAGAGGCGTCGCGGTCGGAGATGCCGAAGGCGAAGGTGATTCACCGGGCGTAGCAGTTGGAGAAGCTGAGGGCTCTGGAGTTGGCGACTCATCAGGATCGCCCTGTCCACCATTATCCCCATCATCATCAGAGACGTTTTTAGCGAGGAGCTTTCCGTCCATATTAGCGAAGCGAACATTCATTCCGCAATTCTGAAAGAATACTGCAAAGCAAACGACAACAGCGAGTGCTGCAAGAACTCTGTATGTCACCGGAACTCCTCTGAACGAACTTTGATTTTTCATGTTTAATGATAGCGCGGAGATATTAAAC
>JAYSYM010000324.1:0-1457 GCA_043727635.1 Bdellovibrionales bacterium
TGCATGCGCTCCCATCTGATCCTAAGGCAAAAGATCAAGATCACTTCAGAGCACTGAACGCAGGGGAAGCATATCCAATTTTATTGAATGCGACTTCAGGTCAGCGTCCATACGAAGTTATCGCGGTGATCGATACGGGTATCGACATGAATCACTTAGATTTAAAAGAGAATTTGTGGAAAAACCCGGGTGAGATCGCGGGAAACAATATCGATGACGACAAAAACGGCTACGTTGATGATGTTAACGGTTACAACTTCGCAAATAAAATCGGAAGCCCACAATATGTTGGCTCGACAAAGCATCACGGAACTTTCGTTGCCGGTTTAGCTGCAGCAAAAGGCGGAAACGGAATCGGCATTTCAGGGGTGATGGGTCACGGCGCAAAGATCATGGCACTGAACGTGTTTGGATCGGCTAGCAGCTCTTATACTTCTAATTCTGCAAATGCGATTCGATACGCGGTTGATAACGGTGCTTCAATCATTAACCTCAGTCTCGGTGGAGTTGGTAAGTCGGCTGCTTATGAGTCGGCTCTCGATTACGCGATGAAGAACGGTGTAACTATTCTTGCGGCTGCGGGTAATGAGCGCAATCAACTTGGTGTTAACTACTGGCTCTCGCCTGCTGCTTACGGTTCAAGTTTCAACGGAGTTATCTCGGTAGGCTCAGTTAACAGTAGCGATCTTAGTTGGGCGGCTTACTCGAACTACAGCGCAACTAACGTTGAGCTCGCTGCTCCTGGTTCTGAAAGTTACTCGACAGGTCGTGGCGTTCTTTCAACTAATCTCAAGAACACTTACTCTCGCGGACACGGAACGTCGTATGCAGCTCCGGTAGCAGCAGGGTCTGCAGCTCTTGCAGCGTCGATGGTTCGAGCTCGCGGTTACGCACCGAACGGTCCAACGATCGAAAAAGTGTTAACTGAGTCAGCAAAAAGTCTCTCGGCACTTGCTTCGAAGGTGCGATCGGGTCGAGTGCTCGATCTACTAAGCATGGCGCAGTTTATTAATAAGTCTTATCCGCAAAAAGCGTCTGGTCCGTTCAGAGGAAAAGTCGGCGCTGAAGGATACTTCAATCCCGGTGCTTGTCTCTAAGCGTTTGCGATTTGAAGTTTGAGTTGTTTCGCAGCGACGGCATATCCGCCGTCGCTTCCATCCACAAAGTGAATATGACCACCTGGCTGAATTGTTTCAACCAAACAAGTGAGCAGCGCATGTGTTGACTCGTGCATTCCAAAATAGATTTCGCCTTTAGCAAAGCGGCTTTCTAGAAGCGTTCTGATCTTTGATGTCTGCTCGACAGAGCAATCCAAAATCAGTCTTAACACGTCATCATACTTTCGATAGTCCGAATGCGACTGCATCTGGCTTTTGTAGTCATTTGCAGGGAACGGCGCGGGAAGTTTAAGTTTAAACGCCCACCAACACAGAATGATTTCAAAAAATCTTTTCACA
>JAYSYM010000325.1:0-1456 GCA_043727635.1 Bdellovibrionales bacterium
TCGAGGTAGGCGGCCGCATTAAGATCAAAGGTGTGGTCGATGCGGACAAGAATGTCTATCGTGCAGTCGTTCTTGAATCAGTCAATCCAGTTCGCAAGAACTCGGTAGTTACGACTCTCAATCTTCCTACTGTAAATTTCTCTTTAGATCGCGAAGTTAGCCAAACAGTCGCAACTGTCGTGGGCGGAGAATTTGATCGCGTGCGAAGAGTGATCGGACTCGGCTCTGTAGTCTATCTGAAAACTTCGGCTGCAGGCTTGACCGACGGAGAAATCTTAACGGTCGAGTCAGTTCGAAAAACTCGCGCTCCGGGCACTAAATATCCAAACGCTAAACGGCCTATCGCGATGGTCAAAGTTGCCAATGTCGATGGAGATTTAGCGACGGCTGTGATTATCAGCTCGTTTGAAGAGGTTGGCCTTGGTGACCTCACCGGTGGGCCTGCTCCACAGCTCGATGTCGCAGAAGTTCGACCTACGAAAATTCGAGAGATCAAGAACTCAGAAATTAAATAGATTTCGTCCGCGAGCGCGTGTTGCGGACAAATTTTCAGCCAATTCAAATTATTTAAAATGAGCGTGTGCCTGTCGTTTGCAAGTTTGCGCCTGCATGGAATTAATTTCGGCACTCAGTCTGCAAATGCCATGGATGACAATTGAAGAATTTAAAGTTCTTTCTTCTGAGGGTGTAAACACCGCCAATATCAGCGCGCAGTCCCGACAATTTTTGAGAGAAAGTGGAAAGCAGGCAGTCGCATCGGCAAAAAGTTTAATGCTGACATGCGAATCGCTAAATATCCAAATTTTGTACCCCGGACATTCGCTTTATTCTGATGGGTTTTATGAATTAGAGGATCCACCAATATTTCTGTCACTCGAGGGAAACTGGCCTCCGCTTAAATCGATGGCCATTGTCGGAAGCCGCGAGCCTAGCCGATTTGCAGTCGATTGGTTGAATGAAAATCTTCCTATTGTTCTTTCTAAATCCGAATGCGTGGTGGTGAGTGGTGGAGCTAGAGGAATTGACTTAACGGCGCACTTAACTGCGGCTCGAAGCGGTCATCCGACACTAGTTTATCTTCCGTCAGGTCTAAACAATTTCTATCCGAGGGATTTGCGAAGATATAAGGATCTCATCATTGAGGGTGGCGGCGGATTCATTAGTGAGTTTGCTCCAAACACCGAGATGCGAAAATTTCATTTCATTAAACGCAATCGTCTGATCGTTGCGTCTTCCGACGTAGTCTTCGTTGTTGAGGCGCGAAGGAAAAGCGGTTCAATGCTTACCGCAGGCATAGCCGGCAGCATGAATAAAACTGTTTGTACGTTGCCATCAGCGCCTTCCATGTCATGTTCACAGGGAAGCCTCGATTTAATTTTTGGGGGAGCTTTTCCGATTCGAGATCAACTTGATCTAGTCGCGCTTTTAAGTATCAGTTCCAGGCGCGCTTAAGAGT
>JAYSYM010000326.1:0-4733 GCA_043727635.1 Bdellovibrionales bacterium
CAATTTTTGGTTTTGGAGTCGGTGTCGCCTCTACCATTTTTGGCGTTAGAGTCGGTGAAGGGAATGGCGAGACTACTGCAACTGGTGACGGGCTAGGTAAGACGATAGGAGTAGGCACCGGAGTCGCAATCGCTATTGGCGGCGCAGTCACTGCCGTCGTCTGCAATGAGAATTTAGCAATCTTGCTCGAGACTGCGTCTTTGGTTCCGGGCACAACTCCACTTACTCGCCAAAATATCTCACCATCATTCCACCGAAGTGGAATTCGCGAAGATAATTGGTCCTTTAAACGAACACTCCCGTGATCGACTCGCAAATCTTTTGAACGAGCGTACTCAACAACTAAACTCTCAAGCTTGCCCGGATTCGCCCAACGAAATTCAACTTCAGACTTCTCACCCGCCACTTGTACCCCTGAATCATTTGATGGCTCCAGGGTAATTGGCGACAATTTGGGTCGAAGCTCAATTCGTCTCGTGAAACTAGAGAGTGCAGGCAATTTCCCAGCAGAATCAATTGCTGAAAGTTTGAAATAATGGCGACCGGTCTTCAGCGGCAGGTCGATTTTTCGTTGACCGTCTTGGACCTCAACGTCACTTAATTTAGCAAGGCGCTGCGGAGACTCGCCGAGTTCGACTGACACCAAATAGCTCTTGGGTAACTCTTTCCACTCAACCACTACCGATCGATTCTCATTTAAATTAACGTAGAGCACTTCTCGCGCAAGCGGAGTTACGATTTCAATTCTCTGCTCTTGGTCCGTGCCCTTGACCTCACCTTTGCTGACTTCAACCAGAAGACCAGTGGTGTCAGACTTCGATAATGAAACTTCGGCATTTTGAATCGAGAGTGTTTTTCCGCCAGAACTTAAAGTGAGAGTATCTTGTTGCGCTTCTGATCGGATAAAGAGATTTCCTTTTAAAAAATCTAAGTTCACTCCGCCTGCGTTGCGCTCGATCTGAACAACCGTTTCTGGATCAAGTTGTACGATTGTTTTTTGGGCGATGAACTCTAAAGTTGCTGTTGAACCTACATCGGTCCGAATTGCTTCACCCGCATAGAGATATTGCTTGTCGAAAATCCTTCGCCAGACTAAACGCTCCGAGAGTCGTCGCTGAACTTCGTTCTCAGACGAAACGATAACAGCAACTGGCTCTTCGTTCGGAGATCGCATCGAAGAAGTTGGTGAAGAAGTGGTTAGTGTGTAGGTAACGAGGCAGCCAGCAATAGATAAAAACGCTGCGATGAGGATACGTTGCCAAACTTCAGACATACCAAAAATGATAAGTCCCACGGTTGACTACGTCTAGGACAAAAAAGAACGGAGGCTAGTGGGCCTCCTTCGTTCTACCGCTTTGCTTGTTGAATTGATTGAATGCGTTTGAACTTCACATACTTCCATTTTGAAGCGTGAGCTGAAATCATTAACTTATCAGGCTGCCCAACGACTGGACGGATAAGCATGATTTTGTTGTTTGGATCCAAAGGATTTAATACTACTAGTTTTAAAGTGTAATGGTCTCCGCCAGCACATACGTTGATCTGAGATGGAGCGTCTGTGTTGTACGTCGTCCAAAAGCTTGAATCTTTATTTTCGAATTTCACTTTCGCTTGCACGAAGCTACCAGCTAATCCGCTTAACTTCCAAAAGCCCTGAAGGTTTTGGTGGCCACCAAACGAGACCAAAATTCGTTGAATCTCTGGAGCACTGCCTAATTCCGCCATGCTGCTAGCGCATTGCTCGGCTGCGGTCGCTTTCGCAGTAGTTAAAACTAAAGCTGCTGTCAGTAGTAGAGCACGAACTGTCTTCATTTTTATCCCTCCCAATAATCGCTTTAAACTTCATGTCGCGTTTGGATAGACAGGTTTAAGGTATCGTCTAAAATTTCGCCACTTATGAAAATAGCGTTGATTTTTTTACGGAGAATTTTGACACCAGTGACTATTTGCGGTCGCTTTCATGAGGCCAAGTCGGAATAAAGGGCCGCATACAAAATGTGTCACCGAAATCGCATCGCTTAGAAATATCTGCAATCTGAAATCTAATATCTTTCATTCGACGCGAATTTGCGAAGCTCGCCCGTTGACTCTTATAGCCCGCGTACCTACGCTATCGAAGTGAGGTTCACATGCAAGAAAATGTCTGGCGCCCGTGCAGCTCGTGCAAAAAATCAATCAACTTCAATTCGACCTATTACATTTGCAGCGTCTCTACCTGTAATGGTCAGCGCACAGGCTATGTGTTTTGCTCAGTACCATGCTTTGAGCGCCATCTTCCCATAGCTCGCCACAAAGATGCGGGTGCCATCGAGAAAAAGGCTCCAGCGTCAGCCGCAGCAGAAGCGGCGCAACCTGCAAACCGTGTTTATGCAACGGCTACGACCGCAAAACCGCAAACTACTAACACGCAAATTCCTCGCGACGTATTAGTGATCGCTTCACGCTTGAAAGAATATGTATTAGCACGCTCGGAATACAATACATCGCAAGCTGTAATGGACGTGCTATCGGATCACTTACGAACCGTTTGCGATCGCGCGATCGATAATGCCAGATCTGAAGGTCGAAAGACTGTCATGGATCGCGACTTTGAATTTTTAAAGAAACAATAGATGCCCAGCCCCGCAACCAGCCCCGCAAGCGGCGGAGTCAGATTCGCACCATCCCCCACTGGCAACTTTCATGTCGGCAATCTTCGCACTGCTTGGATCTCTTATCGAATCGCAAAATCACTAAATTTTCCCTGGATCGTTCGCTTTGAAGATATCGATCAGCCTCGAGTCGTCGCAACTGCGCGAGCAAATCAGCTTGCCGATCTAGCTAAGCTTCGGCTCACACCTGACTTAGAACTTCTTCAGAGCGATTTTAAAGAACGCCACTGGCAGTGTTTTGTTGACGGAATAAGCCAAAACAAAATTTATCCATGTGACTGTTCTCGTAAAGAAGTACAGCAAGCGTTGTCGGCGATGGCTTCTGCTCCACATTCAAGCCCATCTACTTATTCGGGCCGCTGTCGAACGGTCAGCCAGCGAGAATTTGAGGCCCCAGAAAATAATCCAGAGACATTAGCTTGGCGATTTAAGATGAGCGATGAAACTGGGAGAGACGATTTCATTGTAGCTCGTACCTCTAAAGCACTCGATAGCAAAGGAATCCCAGATCTGAATTCGTTTACTCCGAGTTATCATCTCGCTTGCGCTATCGACGATCATGACGGCAACTATGACCTTCTAGTACGCAGCACAGATCTCCGTGATTCCCTTTTTCCACAAAGAGCAATTCAGCAATGGCTCGGACGAGCCCAGCCGATCCCGGTTTTTCATACTTCCCTTGTCACTCAAGATGACGGGAAACGTCTCGAGAAAAGAACTCTGGGTGTCACGCTGCAGGAGCTGGAATTAAGGAAGATCACGCCGACCCTCCTCATCGAGATTTTCGAAAAGAGCTTTGCGTCACCTTCTACAGGTCTCTCAAATGAGCCAAGTTTTGGTGAGAAATTAGAAAATATTAATTTGTCTCAGCTAGGAATTTAAGAGATGTCCCAAATCGACACGCCAAAGCTTCGACAGCTTCAGCGCTCCTCTGGCTCGACCATGGCTCGACCAATGGCGTGAAAGAATAATCCTTCAATAGTGACTCAAACGCTCAAAGTGAATTGGTTTTATCCCGATGTACAAGGGTGAAGATAAGATCAGGAGGCCTGATTGAAACAGTGGGTTCAAAAGCTCGTTGAGCAGCTCCAATACGACTCGGTAAGTACCGGTCGTGAGAGTGATGATATTAGTGAAGACCGAGCAACGTTGCTCTTCGTCATTGATGTCTATAACAAACATTTAATTGAGATCGATGCGCAGCCAGTTCGACGAGTTCGAGAATATCTCGACGAATTCGCACGCGAGCTCATGAACCCAGATAAAACTCATGTAGAGAAAACTCTTTTCCGCTTCCGTCAGTTCTTCTCTGGCTATCGTCTCAATGAACACACTTATGTTCAGAAAAGTTTCGATGACTTCAGAGGAATTCTTTGGGACTTGATTGATCAACTCGGTGAAGATTTCCGTTCAGAGCAAGTTGAAGATAAAGAAATCGGGTTAAGCCTTCATAGTTTGAAAGAGGCCGTCGAAGCCAACTCAATTAATGACGTAAAATTTAAGGCTCGTGAGTTCATTGATACGTATGTTGAACATCAGTCGCGTCGCGAACGCCGCCGATCAAAGCGCATCAAAGGGATCAAGAAGAATCTTGATGTCGTTAAGCAGCAGTTGAATGAGGCCAATCGCAGTATGCGAGTTGATCACTTAACCGAAGCTTACAATCGTAAGAGCTTCGATGAAAAAGTGAAGCAAGAGTGGCAGCTTCATGAAATCGGACAAACTCCTGTGACTATCATCACACTCGACATCGACCATTTTAAGAAGATCAACGATACGTACGGGCATGATGTTGGTGATTTCATTCTCAAGGAGTGCGTAGGCACACTTAAGAATTTATTCAATCGCTCTACTGACTTTGTTGCTCGCGTTGGTGGCGAAGAGTTCGCGGTAGTTCTACCCGATTACGCCATTGAACACGCAGTTATCAAAGCAGAGGAAGCTCTTAACCGTATACGAAAAGAGGTTTACCTCACTGGCGAACACAAGCTGAGTTTCACGGTCTCAATGGGAATCGCGCAGCTCCTCAATGGCGAAACGATTGAGTCGTGGATTAAGAGAGCTGACCAGGCCCTCTATTCA
>JAYSYM010000327.1:0-1455 GCA_043727635.1 Bdellovibrionales bacterium
GGAGGAGTTTCGGAAGCTGATCTTCAGGCCTTTGAAGGTGAAATGGAAAAGATGGTTGTTCCGATGGAAGACAAAGGTGTTGAGAGCTTGGCTCAAGCACTAGAGGCGGCTAAGAAGTTCCGCATGCACGATGGAACAATCGCCGACATTCAAAACGATTTAATTAAAGTGAATCACGGTAAGCAAATGGTTGAACGTGGCCCGGCAACTGCTCCTAAGATCTACGTTCCAAAGTTTGACTTCCAGATGCTCACAAATGCTGAGAGGACCTTCTAATGATTAAGTATCAACTCACAATAGCATTAGCATCGCTGGCTCTAGCCGGCTGCGCGTCCTCAGGATCAACGTCAGGCGCAAAGCCCGGTGCAACTGCGAAATCTGATTCTAAATCAAATTCGCAAGCAGCCGAGCAGTCAAAGGTCGATCTCTACCTTCAAGGCTTAACGGCTTCGCCGGTGACGGCAACAACTGAAACTTGTTCAGCAGCCAAAAGCACATCTTGGAAAACGATGGTCAGTAAAGCTGCTGCCTGTGTTCGGTCAAGTCAGTGGTCTTTGGTTGAAGACTTTGCCTACGATCTTTCACGCTCAGACATGGATTCTCCGTGGGGACTTTACTTCTACAGCTTAGCGGCTGAAGGCAAAAAGGACTATCCACGGGCACTATGGATGATTGAAGCAGCAATTAAAAAAGCTTCTCCAAAAGTTGCTCTCTTCCGTTATCAAAAAGGTCGCTTAATGTGGCTTGAAAAGCCGAGTGACGCTGCACTAAAAGAAATCGAAGCAGCTGTGAAGGCTGACCCAACGCTTGTCGACGGTCATGCATTCTTAGGCGACGCTCGTCTTCGTAGCTGGGATCTTTCGCAAGCCGAGAATCATTTCTCAGCGGCACTGAAGATCAGATCAAATCATTACGAAGCTGTTCGCGGCTTAGCTGACGTAAAGCGCTTAAAAGGCAACTTGCGTGATTCGATCCCTCTGCTTGCTCAGGCTCAAGGCTTGAAGCCCACAGAGCTATCAACACGCGTTCACCTTGCGGCAGCTTACGAAGAAGAGAAGCAGCACTCTGAAGCACTTTCTACTTACCGAAAGCTTCGTGAGTCGATGACTTCAGGTCTAATCAAAGAGAAACCAGATTTTGATGTAAATGAAAAGATCCGTTCACTTGAAAGCATGATTGCTGCGAACGAAGCCAAGGCTAAGGCGCCTTTGGCTCCTCGCACACCTGCTCAAAAAGACGTGCCAAAACAGGAGAAGAAATGAGATCCCTAATTTTGCTTTCGTTAAGCCTTTCAATCGTGTTCACAACTTCGACGGTATTCGCAAAGAAAGTGAAATATCGCAAGTCGCAAGAAGTGAATTTTGATGGGTCAGATGTTGACGGGCAGGTACGTAATCCAGATGGAGCCTACCTCGTACAGAAACGAGGCATCGACTTCGTTCCGCTCTATAAAGT
>JAYSYM010000328.1:0-4730 GCA_043727635.1 Bdellovibrionales bacterium
ATTAATTTTTGCAACCTATTCTTCTGGCGAAAAGCTGACAAGGTTGAAAGCCTTGTTGCCCCGGCTATCGAAAAGGCTCGCGAAACTCTGATCAAGCAACTCGCAGAGATCAAAACTGTTCCTGCGTTTATTAAGAAAACCGACACTGGAGATATTCCAGTTATTCTTATGACGGCGAATACTCGACCGATTCTGAAACCGCTTCTTGATAACTCGATGGGAACGATGGTCGTTCAACAAGTTGGTTATGAAAACGATCACGGTTTAATGCGTGTGCGAGAAAATATTATGGATGTTGATTCTCCGGGAGCCCGCGGCTTCGGTGAAATCAATCAAACAGGTATTGCCTGGAAACCAATGGAGAGCTACCTCGAGCGACGCCTCAAGAGCGAGCCGAAAGGTTACAATATTATCGAAGTTGGTTACATGCTCAGTCCGCAAGAGATGGCTGACGTGAATCATTATCAGCTGGTTCGACGAGCTGCGATTATTCGCGTACCGTTTACATTTAAACAAACTAACGTTGATCGCTCTAAGCCCAATACACTTTCTGCTGGTGAGCATTGCTTTATTTTCTGCAAATCATCTGCAATCGGAAACCATGTTTACGAAATACAAGACAAGCTACGAGAGTACGGTGTGGAGAATGTGTCTGAGTTCATGGCTAAACCCGAAGTAACAAGCTTAATTAAAGAAGCTCGCTTCGTTTTAGAACATGTGAAAACTGATGAACGTGGCTTGCATTGGGCGGCACTTCACAATCTTCGCTCAGCACGCAACTTCAAAAAGCTTTTTGCTGACGTGGCCGATTATGAACAGAACCTATTGATTAACTGGGCTGTGGGTTACGACGCTACAGTTGCTTACCAAAAGTTACGAACTTCTCTCGGTATTTCGAACGACGGTGGTTTTTCAGACATGCGAAATTCAAAAGCTTCTTTCGTCTTGGTCTACGGCAAGACCACTGATGCAGAATCATTTAATGATGCATCCTTCAATTCCCCAGGAGTGTTTTACTCCTGGAAGAATGACGGTCAAAAACCTTTGAACTAATTAGGGCTTTGCAGTTGGCGCTGGGCTTGCCGCAGCAGGAGGCACCTGTTGCGCTCCTGGTTTTGGAGCCGGTGCTCCCTTACCTGGTGGTACGAGAAGCTTCTTCGGAGCGTCCTTCTTCATCTTTAGTACTTCGTTTTTTGAAGGCTTCACCGCAGTTGGTTGCTCAGCTGCTGATTTAGCCGGTGATGTTTGCGCCGGTTGAGCGGCCGCATTCGGAGACAATGCGCCAGTTTCAGGTAAGCCGAAATTACGCATAACCTTCCACGCCTTCAAATAGTTGTAAGCCTGAAGTACTTGGAAATCTTCAGCCAAAATTTTATCTCGTGATGAGAGTTTTTTCGAACTTTTATCCTTTTGATTCCACCAAGCACTTGGATCGCCAGAAAGCTTGGCTTCGGTTTCCTTTGTTCCAAGCAAGTGGCCAGAGATGTCTTGTTCTCGTCGAACATCTCGCTTAATTACCGCTTTTTTAAACGCTTCGTTGTCAACGTCGTCGATCACAACATCAGGCTTGATCCCTTCAGCTTGAATCGATTTTCCGCTAGGCGTGTAGTAGCGAGCGACAGTTAGCTTTAGACCTGAGCCATCCCCAAGTTTTACAACTGACTGAACAGAACCTTTTCCGAACGATGTCTGACCCATCACTAGTGCACGCTTGTTGTCCTGCAAAGCTCCGGCAACAATCTCGCTGGCTGATGCAGAATACTCGTTCACCAAAACGATGATTGGGTAGTTTGGATTCGTATTGTCTTTCTTTGCGTAGATCACTTCTTTTTCTTTTTGATTGCGCCCGATCGTGCTTACGATCACGCCACTCTCTAAGAACATATCGCTGATCTTCACTGCCTGATCAAGCAAGCCACCCGGATTTCGTCGTAAGTCCATGATGATCCCCCGAACTTCTTTGTCAGGGCTGTTAGCCGTGTGGAGCTTTAGCATCTTCTCAAGCTCAGTTGCCGTATTTTCGATAAAGCTAGTTAAACGAATGTACCCGTAGCCATCGCCAAGATCTGTGTACTTAACTGACTTAACTTTTACAACTCCGCGAGTGATCGGAAATTCTTTCGGCTTATCAAATCCCTCTCGGTAAATATTTAAGCGAACGGTCGTTCCGTTTTTACCGCGAAGTCGCTGAGCTGCCTCCGCAAGGCTTAGACCTTTTGTGCTGAAGCCATCGATATCGATAACTTTATCACCAGCTTGAATGCCCGCGGCCCATGCTGGAGTGTCTTCGATTGGTGAAATGATAGTTAAGATGTCATTTTGAAGTGTGATTTCGATACCGAGGCCACCAAACTCTCCACTTGTCTCGCTTTCGAATTCTTTATAAATCTCTGGAGGCATGAAGTTGGTGTGTGGATCGAGTTCCGCTAACATTCCCTTGATCGCACCGTAGATAAGTTTTTTGGTATCAACTGTCTCTACATAATATTGCTGCACTAAGTTTAGAACTTTGGTGAAAATTTGAAGTTCCTGATAGCGCTCATCGGCGTACGCCATCACTGAGTTTGACGTAAAGCTGCCGGCTACTAATCCGCCCAATCCCAGCACCACTAAGAAGATGAAAATAATCAGAGGTCGTAGCGAGCGGATGATAGACTTTTTCATAACGAAGAGACTCCTTGATGGGCCGAGATGTTGAACGCTTGTGATTTAATCCAGTTGCGTGGGTTCTCTGGTTCAGAGAAATGTCTGATTTCAAAATAGATGCCTGAACCGGTTTTTTTAGACGGACTTGTCGCTTGTCCAATCGCTTCACCCTTTTTAATCTGATCGCCACGTTTCACTGATAGGTTTTTTACGTGAGCGTAAACGGTGTAGTAATGATCGCCATGATCAACGATGACAGTGTTGCCATAACCTGGAAGCCATCCGCTGTGGGCGATCTCGCCATCGAAGACCGCCTGAACACGGCTTCCCTCGAGAGAAGAAATTTGCCAACCCTTGTGACCAAGTTGAGTTTTAAACTTCGGGTCAGAAATGATTCCAAAGCCTTGAGCAAGGTATCCTTCAACCGGAAGATCTAATTCGCCCTTCTTTTCGAAGAATGACGGCCTTAAAAAGGCGATGAGTTCTCGATCGGCTTCAGTTTCGTCGCTTGGTCTTAGGCTCTTCAATTGATTCAGCTGTTTTGCGTATCGCTTCTCTAACTGAGAGATAACTTTAGTTTTGGATTTGTATTCGCCAATCAAAGCGCGTTCTTTATCTTTGATCTCAGTTTGAACTGCGATGTATTTCTTTACCACTGACTTCAATTTCAACTTTTGATCTGAAAGAGTCGCAAGCTTTACTTGGTAGGATTTGATTTGGTCATAGTCGCGCGAAGTAATGATTTTTAAATACTTCATTGCCTGGTCAACGTCGTGACCAGAGTTTTGCGAGAAGATAAGTGCCAGCACACCTTCGCCAGACAGCCGATAGAGAGCACGCAAGCGAGCGCGCAGAGATTTCTTGTCAGCCGCAAGCTCTAGCTCGAGATCAGAAATCTTTTGGGCTGTCTGCTTTGCCTTGTTGTCAGCATCTAACATGCGATCAACAGCTCGTCCTTTTTCTTGAGCGATTTTTTTAATCTTTTGGTTAACAGAGTAAAGTGACGCGAGGACTTTGCGCTTTTGCTCTTCAGTCGCTAGCAACGCCTCTTTACGATCTTGGTACTTTTCTACCAAGGCAATGTCGCTGGCTCTTACTGACAACGCAGATAAAATCACAGCTATCAAACTTGCGAGCGCCAATCGGCACATGAGGCTTCTAATCAAGCTCTTCCTCGTCGGCTTGCAGACCAGCCGTCATTGAGACTTCGAACTGCGAAGTAGGCACCAGCTAAACCAACTCCTGCACCGAGTGCCAAAACTGAAATTACAGTGATGAGGCTAGTAAAGCTTAAAACTTCTGTGAATCGCATAAAGCCTAAGCTCTCGCTCAAGACCCCTGCTGCAAATGAGTAGAGCGCAAAGTTCAATGCGAGTGCTAAGGCTGCGGCCACGAAGCCGATCAGTGCGCCCTCAACAAGAAACGGAGTGCGGATCATACTTTTTGTAGCACCTACGAGTTCAAGAATCTCAACATCTTCTCTTCGAACCGCAACCGATGCGCGAACTGAGTTACCGACGATCATCAAACCGCCAGCTAGCAAGAGAACTACGAGAGCTTGGCCAAAATTAGAAATGACTTTTGCGAACGTTGAGTAATTTGCAACCCAGCTTTGGCCGTAGGAAACTTCTTCGATCCCTTCAAACGTTCTAATTGTTTCGCTCACTTCGCGTAACTTCTCTGGCTTTGCGCCATCGTTAAGAGTGATACGAAAGCTTGCCGGAAATGGATTGGCAAAATCTGAATCGCTCAAAAGACCTGGAGCATAACTTGCCATTTGTTCTTTGAAGTTTACCGTCGCCATATCGCGATCGACGTACTCGATTTTTGCGACTTCAGAAAGCTTTTGTAGCTGAGCTTCAATTTTCGAAGTCACCGACTCGTCGCTTGATTCATCAAGATAGGCAGTCACCTGAACAGTCTCGCCCCAGCTTGAAAGAACTCGCGTGAGATTTTCTGAAATCAACATCGTACATACGATGACCGAGAAGGCTCCGGCTAAAACGATTAGAGTTGAGAATTGAGTTCCGAAGTGATGAGTCCAGCTTCGCTGAATACTTTTAATAATTGAATTCATCGCAAGA
>JAYSYM010000329.1:0-1454 GCA_043727635.1 Bdellovibrionales bacterium
TTAAAATTTTCAGAACTCGAAGTTTCAGAGGCACTGAAAATTTCAATCGGCACACTTCGGCATCGAATCAGTCGTACAGTTCGCGTCCTCGGTAATTTCGCTCTAGAGGCCGACAAGGGAGCGAAGAATGTCTAAAGACAAGAAGAAGCGAAAACTCACGCCCTTCTTATGTCAGGAGCTTCTCTACGACTACGCCATCGATTCGCTCGATACAGATCGAAGAGCGGCAGTTGAAGAGCATCTCGAAGAAAATTCTGACAGTCGCCGAACCTTAGAAACTATTCACAAGGGTTTCGATTACGCTAGCAAACTTTCAGAATTCGAAATTTCTGAATCACTTGTTAGTCGTTTGCAGGAATCAGAGAACATAATCTCAATTAGTAAAAAGATTTCTAACTACAACGACTACCCCGACTGGGTGAAGTGGTCGCTGGCCTCGCTTCTCGCATCACTGTGTATTGCGATGATCGCAGTTGTTGTTCCTTGGAAAACTCTGATCAAGCGTTCGTCGACAGACAGTAAGACCGTAGTCCTCGCTCCGCTCTCGAATGAGAATGAAGATAAAGAACAAGAGCAGGACGATGCAAACGCCGAACATGAATCGAGCGGAGACTTTGACGAATCAGGTGCTCCGGTCGAAGATCCTGCTCCGGTACCTCAAGCAACAGTTGCGGCAGTAAAGCCAATTCCTTCCGGAAGTATTCCTCCACTCGAGAAACTGCCGAAAGTTGCTTCGACAGCAACGCCAACGCCAGCTCCTAAACCTTTGGTGATAGCAAAACCAGTCGCAACGCCGGTAATTGCATCAACACCAGTAGCTGCTCTCGATACTTCTGAGCAGGAAGCGGCCGATGCTGACGCTGCAGCCGTACATGAAGTCGCTGGGCAGACCGATGAAATGGCGAAAGCAAAAGCTTTCGTCTACCGTGGCTCGATGACTGTAGCGAATATCGAAGATGTTTCTGATCAAATCGTTCAACAGATCAAAGAGCTAGGCGGAGCGAAGGCCGGAGAAGTGGAGCTCGGCTGGAAACGCGGAACTCTTCGTTACTTCCACTTCACTTTGCCGCAAGCGAGTGAAGAGCGGTTGTTAGAGCTGCTTCGTGCCTATGGTCCAGTCCGGATCTCTAAAGATCCTCACCCTCGCGTGATGCCTGAAGGACAAGTTCGGTTTATTCTATCGATAGACGCGAAGTAGTAACCGCAGGATTCCGCAGCAATGAAGCAAAATGTCCCTCGCAAAAAAGCTCGTCGATCAATTCGTACCATGCTGATGCTGTGGGGTTTTTTATTTTCGATCGTTCCGCTTTGCTTTGTCGCCGGCTACTCACTTAATAAATACGAAGAAGCTGTCGACAACGAATTAGTTCAGCGACTTAAAGGCAATGCGCGAGAATTTATTACTCTAGTTCAAGATTACGATACCTATTTAGAAACCCGAGCAGGGCGCTATC
>JAYSYM010000330.1:0-4728 GCA_043727635.1 Bdellovibrionales bacterium
AGATAATCATTCACAGTAACAAGGTGAGCGCCTTTTCCGGCAAGCGCATTGAGATAGAGTGGGAGTGTTGCAACGAGAGTTTTACCTTCACCGGTTCTCATCTCGGCGATGGCTCCACGATGAAGAATCATTCCACCGATCAGCTGAACATCGTAATGGCGCATGCCGAGTACGCGAAGTGATGCCTCGCGACCAACAGCGAAAGCTTCTGGAAGAAGCGACTCGAGCTGTTCGCCATTTTCTAAACGTTGTCGAAACTCGACTGTTTTTGATTGAAGCTCAGTATCTCTGAGAGCTTTCATTTTTGATTCGAGCGAATTGATCTGAGTAATAAGCGGTTGCAACCGCTTCATTTCACGCTCGTGTGCCGTGCCGAATACTTTTGCTAAAACTGATATGATCATAAGTGCTTATAGGTCCTTTGAGAGTCCCTACAGCCTACTCTCGTGTGCGGTTTGTCGCAACAGCTCGAAAACGGTGATCGCAACGGCGTTAGAAAGATTCAAACTGCGAGTCGGTCCATCCATCGGAATGAAGTAAGTCTGCGCGTCATTTGCGGCGAGCATTTCATCAGTCAATCCGCTGGTTTCCTTTCCGAAAACGAGCCAATCACCTCGACGGAAGTCTGCTTCGTACAGACTCTTTGTCCCCTTTGTTTCGATCATGAAGATTCGCGCTGCCCCAGGCCCTTCGACCTCTACCAATTCACGCCATGCTGCGTAGCTTTTATGCTCTTGAATGGAGAGATGCTCCCAATAATCAAGGCCCGCACGTTTAACGCGGCTTTCGGTAATTTCGAACCCGAGTGGGTGAACTAAATGAAGTTGCGACTGAGTGCCGACACACGTTCGAGCCACATTTCCCGTATTCTCGGGAATGAGCGGCTCTACCAAAACAACTCGGCATAACGGGCTGTTCTTTGCAATCCCTTCGGGATTAGTTAAGGAATTTGAAGACATCTTGTCCAAGCGCTGTGAGTGCGAGGCGACGACCCTTGTCGACGACCAGTTCAAGTTTTAACAATTCACGATACAAGTTCAGATCAATCGGAACAATATCGCGGCCCGAACTTTTTCCGAGTTTCACAACGTACGAACGCTGTTTAACAGTTAATCGTTCAGTCAGTGTAGGCTTCTCATTAAGTGACTTCTTCCAATCGCCGTCCATTACAACTTCAGCGCGAGGACTGAGTCGCTTCAGATTTACGCTATAAACTTGTGTGAGCAACTTTTCGCCCGAAGCAGTCTCTGCTTCAGTCATCAGGCGATGAAAAACACTTTTATCTAAATCGACCTGTGAATAGCCATGAAATTGATCAAGTAGAGGAATAGTTACCTCAGGCTTCAGCAATCTAATCAAGTGACCTTCGATTTTTTGAGCACCTTGCGCATGAAAGGCCGGAAATCCCACAGGTAAGCGGAATATCGTACCAAACACAGTACAAGGCTCTGATTTCTCTATCACTGAGGCAATTCGGCCGTAATGGACCATGCCCTCAGAAAAAGAGCCGTAAACAAATAGCAAATCCCTCATCCGGTCCCCTCCACGAAAAGGATCACCGTCATACCAAACCGGGTATTTGTGCGCAACTGCCGATCTCTTGGCCTCAAGCCGATTGAAATAAAACTTTTTTTAAAAAAATACCTTGCGGAAATCCGCTCATTTGCGACCATGACCACAATGAGTAATGAAGATTTCGTTCCCTTTATGGGCTACATGTGGATTCAAGTCGAAGACGGTACAATCACGATTGGCATCAACGAAGATGGCCTCAATGAGATTACCGAAATAACTAAGGTCAACCTTCCAAGTGAAAATGAGGAAGTGGTTGCTGATGAAGTTTGCGGCGAAATCGAAACTGAATCAGGTCCACTGAATCTTTATTCACCAGTTGATGGAAAAATTATCGAAGTGAACGGCGCGGTTTTAGAAAACCCTTCGCTCATCGAAGAAGACCCGTTCGGTGACGGCTGGCTTTTCCGCGTTGAACCTGAAGACGCTGATGATCTTGAAGAGATGGAAGAAGATCTCAAAGAAGACGCGGATGAAGAAGAAGACGACGAGTAGTAGCCAACGAAAATTATTAGCGCAGCCAGTGGATTGAGAAAATCATCCGCTCGGCTAAATCCTGAGACACCCAAATATTGCCGCCCTCGACGTCTTCGCGAATGCGAGGGTCGACAACTTTACTGAGATCAGCACCGTATGAATTGCGAATCAAAAATTCGCACTGTCGGTTCTGTTGATCGAATCTCATTGCGATGATGTTAGAGCCGTGACCTGGGGTCCCGATAGGAAGATCAAGATTCTCTAAGGTCTTCTCGGCCCAGCGAATGTAAATTGGATTTCCGCTGACCAACACTTGTTTCGCAATTTCCATTCGATCGGGCTTATCGCTGCCAGCACTGCTCACTCGCGGCGCTTTACTTCGCCCACCGCAGACTCTTTCTACCACTTTCACAATCGGGAATCGTTCGGGTCCCACTTCTTGATAAATTTGAATGAGCTTCTCTAAGCTAATTTCTGGGAAGATAATTTTAAGGAGCGCAAACTTCGAAATAATTAGCGACGTAATTTGCTGGTCCGTAATTGTGTTTGCTTTTCTGCCGGCGCCAATCGAGTTCGCAAGATCTTCTGCAACAGCGATTACGTCCGCAGCACGTGGATCATTCGCCGAAAATCTAAAGTCAGAACAGAATCCGTATGTATTAATTGCGTTGATCACGTCGCCGAATGAACCGCCGTTTACATCGACTAAACGTTCTTGGGTGTAGCCATTCTTTTGAGCCCGGTCGCGTGCGACTAGAAGAGCAATGTCGAGACTTGAAACTGGATGGCCAAAGCGTGCAGTAAATAAATCTGCTGAAGCGTAGGCGTAACACCAGCCAAGTGATTTCTGATCGCGCGTATCACCAAGGTTGATTCGTTTTCGAATATCAAGAGGTGGGCAATGAGTTGGATCAGAGTTAATAGCTGAAGACGTAGATGCAGCAACTGCAACCACGAAAAATAGCGATAAAGATGTTATTTGAAAGAGCCCCTTATTTCTCATAACAGGGGGCGAGTTTTGCTACTGCTGCGATCAAAAAGCAATCGTCGCCTTCCGCGCTGCGCAGCAAGTGTACATTAGGTCAAACAAGCTTAATTAGAACTGCAAGGGCGCCAAAACCCACGATCATCATCCCGCCAAGTCGGATCGTCAGGCGATCACCCATCCGCGAAAGCTCTGCCTCGAGCCTTACAAAACGAACATCAATCCGCTGCTCAAGTTCCTTGAGATCTTGCTTTGTACTCTGCGCTAGCTCCCTGAGATCTTGCTTCGTCGCAAAACTATTTAAAGTAAAGTCGTTCATCATTTCGATTTGAACCAAAATTTCCGCGCTGCGCGGAAAACATCTAGAGTTTAAAAATGTGAGCTGAGTTTGATTCTGCTGACTTCAGTCAGTCTTAAGCTCTTGTTGGCCGGCTGGCTGGTCGAGAGTGATCTCCTGGAACTCATTTCCATCGAAGCGAACCAGCTTCGAGACCTGATCCATCACAGTCGCAAGGTTCACAGGGCGCTGCCAAACTGACTGCAAATTTTTGAGGGTCTCTTTCATGTAATCAGGCTGCATTTCAACTCCCTCGTAATTATGAGTGAGGAGTAGCTCGCCGCGATTTTCAAAGTTCGCATCTTCAACTTGAATGATCGGTTGGCCGAAGTTCGTTAATTGAAAAAGTAATTGCTGCTTGATCGCAGGGAAATCGCGAGTGTTCACTTCGTACCGGCCAGAGCGCTTATTAAATTGATAAACGAAAAGCTTGTTACGAACGCAGAAGTCTTCAGTTAAAAATTCGTCGATGAATGTGACGTCATTATAACTGCGACGCACTTCGAAAATCTTCTTTCGACCTAACCCAGTCTTTTTATCCCAATTGTTTCGTGCCTGAATGTCAGTACATTCGTTCCACTCTTTACCGAAGCGGCCTTTATCCCAGCGATCTTCAATGTCGCGGAACAATTCAATACCGACTTTGTAAGGATTAAATCCGCCTGGCTGCATCGCCATTGTTCCAGCGTGAGCATCGGCGAAATCAATAATTTCGCTATCCCGCATGATCTTTTGAGTCATCATCTTTGAGTGCCAGTACGATGCCCAGCCTTCGTTCATGATCTTTGTCATGCCCTGCGGAGCAAAGTAGTAAGCTTCGTCACGAATAATTGACAGTACATCTTGCTGCCAATTCTTAAGCGGAGCATTTTGCATTAAGAACTGCAAAATATCGCGCTGAGGTGTCGCCGGAAACTTCGAAGCTTTACGTGCTTCTTCTAAAATCTTTTCTTTCTGATGCTTCTTGAAATCAGGTGGGTTGATGTACTCATCCATGTAGTCGCGCTCAACTTTCAACAAGCCAGCTTCGCGACCCTTTTCGACTTCTTGCGAATCACCTGATTTTGTAACGTATGGAGAATAACGATCGATTAAATTTTCTAAGCTCAAACAACGATCGATAAAGTCTTCAACTTCGTCAATGCCGTATCGATCGATGTAACGACGAATGCGGGTCGCATGATTGGCAACAACATCCATCATCTTGCGATTAGTGGGGCTAAACCACTGGTTGTTCTTAAAGAAATCGCAGTGCCCATACACGTGGGCCATGACGAGCTTCTGATCGACCATGCGGTTACCTTCCATAAGGTACGCGTAGCAAGGATCGGTATTCACAACCATCTCGTAAATTTTA
>JAYSYM010000331.1:0-1453 GCA_043727635.1 Bdellovibrionales bacterium
TTTAGTGCATTGCAGCTTTGCTGCATTTATTAGCGGTGGCTAGCGCGGGCCCTGCTGCGATTTTGTGCGAAACTTCCTCGGTTCTTGCGGACTCGTCAATTCGTCAATGTCGATCGATCGTTTTTTCTCGAACGGTTCGCGCCGAATAGGACATTCAACGACATCGCAATAGCGACAGTAAGCTCGTCGACACGGATCTAAATGAAGGTGCAATTCTCCGTCGTAGGGATACTGTTGCATTAAAGCTTCTTCGAACGCGTCGGTGTAGCTGTGAGCTTCGCGAACATCCCAATACTCAGGCACAACCGCATGTGCATCGATGTGATGATAAAGACCCGAACGCATGACTCGTAAATGGTGAACCTGAATAATTCCGGCTGGTCGATCACTTCCGATTAGGCCAAGGATCGCGCGAATAATCTCGTCATTTTCTTCATCGAGAAGGCCGCCAAGCGCTTCGCGAACCAATTTGTAGCCGGTGAAGGCCAAAAACCCTGCTACGAGAATAGCGCAAACGGGATCGATCCATTTAAGCCCGGTCCACGAAACTAAACCGAGGCCTGCAATGACTCCGACGCTGGTTACGAAATCGGTCATCACATGTTTGCCACTCGCTTCGAGTGCGAGCGATCTGTTACTACGACCAACTCTGACGAGAAAAATCCCTAACAAGAAGTTAACAAAACCCGCGCCGGCAACAATCAACGCTCCAGAAACAATATTATGAAGCTCTTCGGGGAATAACAGTGCCTTCACTGACTCAAAGATAATTGCGAGCGCTGCAAACGAAATCATTCCACCTTCGAAGGCGGCCGACACGTACTCGACTTTGCCATGTCCGTAAGGATGATCTTTGTCCGCAGGTCGCGCCGAGACAATTACAACTATGATTGCAAGCGCAGCAGTGATGACGTTGACGATTGATTCAAGGGCGTCTGAGAGAACAGCTTCTGATTGGGTGAGATTGTAAGCCCAGAACTTAAACAGCATCAGTGATGTACCGACCAAGAAAGAGATGATCGATGCATTTCTGATGAGTTTCTGTTCCACTAGCCGACTCGTTTTCCTGTGGTTTTATCTTTCAAGGCTTCGAACATTTCGACAACCCGAACGCAGTTCTTACCCGCATACTTTGCCTCGTAAAGGAGGTTGTCGGCAACACGTACTAGCGTGCGAGCATCGATGTCAGGAGTGCGAGGATCCATTACAGCAACTCCAAGGCTCGCAGTTAGTTTCATCGAGCAATCCTTAGTGGCAAAAGTAGCCTTCTCCACAACATTGCGAAGACGTTCAGAGAATCGCTCAGCACCTTCGGAGTTAGTTTCTACTAGAACAATCAAAAACTCGTCGCCACCGTAACGAGCGGCGAAATCGTTATCACGAATATTTTCGCGAATCTGTTGTCCGACCGAGCTAAGTACGAAACTTCCGAACAAATGATCGTGAGTGTCGT
>JAYSYM010000332.1:0-1450 GCA_043727635.1 Bdellovibrionales bacterium
ATGGGACATTTATCTCAGATGAATGGTCTCGAGACAGAAGCTGTCAAAAATTATACAGAGGCTCTTGGTTTAAACCCAGCAGCTGAAGTTGTTGCAGAAGCCAATCTTGCTATTGCAGAGATTCACTTTAAGGGTCGAAACTTTGCGTTAGCGCAAACTTTCTACGATAAAGTCATTAGCAGTCCGGCTGCTGCATCAAAAGGTTTAGCAGCGTACAGAAAAGCTTGGTGCAACTTCAACTTAGGCAAACTCGCTGAGGCGCAAGCAGCGTTAGTGACGATTTTGCAAACGCCGTCACTTCTTACTCGATCAGCCAGCACTACGACTCAAGTCGATCCGCAATTTCACGAAGAAGTATCGCGCGATTACGTTACTTTTCTCTCTAAGGGGGAGTTGTCGCAAGCAAAGGCCGAGAGTCTTTTCACTCTTAGCCCCGCAGCTACAAAAGTTCAGAATGTTCAGAGCTTAGCTTATGAAGCTGAGCGAATCGGTCGTAAAGCCGAAGCTCTCGCGATTTGGAAGTATGTTTTCGGCTACCTAGACAAAGTTGAAGATCGAGTCGCGGCGCATACCTCTCAAGCTCAGTTAAATTACGATCTTGGTGATAAAGCGAAATCACTTGAGCATTACACTTTAGCGATTGATGGCGTTGCAAACGCTACCAGCTGTAAGTCGACTCAATGTGACGAAGTTCGAAGACGTCTTCGTCAGTTTATTGTGAACTGGCATCAGTCTGAAAAGAAGAATCCATCAGTAGAACTTCTGACTGCTTACACAAAATTCACCGCTCTTTATCCGGGTGATTCAGATATGCAGATTTTCGCTGGTCAACTTTCGCTCGAGAGAAAAGATTTTGCTGCGGCTGAAAAGTTTTATGATCAGGCGATTGTATCGCTATCAACTAGCAAAGCGGATCCGAAGAAACTTGATGCTGCTTTGCTTGCGATGCTTGAAGTAGGTGAGCTATCAAAGAATGAAGCCACTATTAATAAGGCATACCAGCAGTACCTAAGCTTCAGCCCAACTCAAACCAAGCGATTCGAAGTTAATTATCAACTTGCACGCAATGAGTATGAGGCGGGTAAGTATGAAGTGGCAGCTTCTGGCTTGAAAGGGTTGGCACTTAATCCTCAAGGCGACTTGAAGGTTCGTAAGCAAGCGGCTGATCTTGCTCTCGATTCATTGGCTTTACTAAAAGACAATGTACGCCTCCAGGCCTGGTCATCAGAATTCGCTACCGCATTTAACGATGCGGACTACTTAAATATCGCTCAGAAGGCAGTTCTGACAAATGTTGCAGAGCTTGCAAAAACTGATGAGCGTGCGGCCTATGTTGAGTTGACCAAATTTAACCCAGCTAAAGCTTCGTCAGAAGATCGAATTAAGTTCTTAAAAAACAAAATCATCTTGAGTCAAAAGCTCGCTTTGTTTAACGAAGCACTCTCGGCTG
>JAYSYM010000333.1:0-4709 GCA_043727635.1 Bdellovibrionales bacterium
GAGACCTCGTCTGGTCGCGGAGTTGCGAGCGTGCAAACTGGAACTTCTGCTTGGGAAGATCGTCTAGCTGAAAAGCTAGCAGTAACGTCTTTGAAACAAGAAGCAGCATTCGGTCGTGCTCCGTCTTCGACTGAACAATTCACTTTTGGTGCTCTAGAAGGAAAGTATGCTGTTCGTTTCGAGAACGGCAAAGTACAAGAATTTTCGTTCGCTGATCCTAAATCTGAACAACAGCCAATCATCGTTGTGGACCGGATTGCATTTTTGAAATCGTACCGCTCTGTACTTCCGGTTAGCTTTCAAGATGTAGAGCGCGTCGAGGTAACTAAAGAAGCTCAAGCAACCTTTGAGCGTTACAATTTGATCGATTCAAAAGGTCTTTACGTTGGCTCTGTAGAGTTCCGTTTAGATTTAACAAATCGAGTTCTATCGATGCGTTATCTGGACTCTCGTCTAGCCTCAAACTAATGAATTTCTGCTGCTAAAAACCGATAAGTCGACATGGTCTCGGACGATGTCGACCGCTCTTCGGGTCAATCAAATTTCACTAAAACAACCAGCGACGTAGATGCCTCTGCATTTATTGCGTCGCCCGTTGATCGACTAGCGGCTTTCATGGCCGATTTAGTTTTGTTTTTACCTTTAGTTACGTTAGTCCTCGCTCCTTTGAAAAAAGAAGCTCTGCTTGCGCAGATTGCTGAAGACCATCAACGACTGCTAATGATCGGGATGGGTGGGGCGGCGATTGCTGGAGCCCTTCTAATTGCGTATCAGACGATCTTTATCGGCGCGTTCGGCGTAACACCGGGAAAACGCTTTCTTGGTCTTCGGGTCATCAACATTTGGGACAAGCAGCGACCTACTTACTTTGCTGCGTTCGTTCGTTCAATCTTCTGGTTCATTAGTCTCTGCAGTCTTGGAATACCTTGGCTTGCGATCTTCTCTAATTCCCACCGACGTCCAATGCACGATCGCGTGGCCGATACTCTAACTGTTGTGAGCGACCGTGCGCGAGCAGCAGGTTCGCCGGGTTTAGTAGAGAGCTCGATGATCAACGGCCTCAACGCAGCCGTCATTACGTTTTCGATTTTGATCGGATCAGTTTTCCTTCAAGCCTACGTTTACGAGAACAAAGACATTGCTGAAGTTATCGCAAGCGAATCGATTCCCTCATCACAGCGTTGCGAGCAGGTCACTTCAGCAGTTGGCGAGTGGCTTGGTACTGAAGAGCAGACTCCAAACCGCATGGAAATTGCGTTAGCACTTCATGCGGGCGAACGAATCGAAGATGATTGTTTAGATGCAGAAGCAACAACTAACTTCTTAGAAGAAAAACACCTCGAGCTTTCGTACTTGGCTAAGGGGTTGTTGAAGCGTGACGACGAAGAACAGTTTAGCGATTACATGGATAAGGTTTGCGAAGCTGACGAGCAAACCACTGAGTGTGAATTACTAGAAGCGGTTCGGGCTTCAAGTGACAAGCCTGTGACTCTTCCGACTTCGCTTGCAGATTTAAGTCCAGCTTACTTTAGAATTTGGGCAGTTAAGCTAAATCTTGAGCGCGGCTTCGCAGCCGAGGCTCTGGCTTTGCTAGATACTCCAGCTCCTCACATGGACCTTGCTTATTACTTCGCAGTGAAGCGGTTGCAGGCGAAGCTTGATCTTAAGTACGAAACTGATGTTCGTTCAGATTTCTTAGCTTCGATTGACGGCCTTAATCGTGAAGAGCGAATTTCGCTTGCTCGCGAAACTTGTCTAGCTCAGACACAGCTCACTTGTGATCAACATTTTGCCTGCGGAAAGTTATTAGAATTTGCTTCGGCGTTTAAAGCTGAAAGCGAGCTTTCATTTGAGAATCCCTCTACTGTTCTTGCGATTGCACGGGCTGTACGGTGCGAAGATCAGCCGGAGCTTTACAAGAAATTTTTGTCAGAAGTTGAAATCGCGCCAGGTCGCGCTTTAATTGAAGCTTCAAAACTTCTTGCTGAAGGAAAAAAGACATCAGCAGTGAAGATGTTAAAGTCACTCGCTAAGCAAGACGACTTCGTAGATATTCGAGCTGAAGCGTCGGGTCTTTTACTCGATTACGCTAATGCAAAGACAGATCTCGAGGCGGTTAGCACTGAGTGGTCTGAGCTTGAGAAAACGTCAGCTGGTTGGCGCTACTTAGGATGGCAGTTGCATAAGGCTTACTTGCAACGAAGTGATTTTGCGCGCGCACTAGAAGTTGGCCAGCAACTTAAAATTTCTGGAATCAACTCACTCTCTTTGCAAAAGAATTTAATCGTTGCAGCTTTCGAAGCCGACCAAATCGATGAAGCCCGCGAGCTTCTTGCTGAAATCGATCTGCCGAAGGCAGATGGACTGGATCGTGTTCCTGCGTCCGCAAGCGATAGTCAGTTTGAAAAAGTTGTTGAGTTGCTTAAGGCTGGCTCATGATTTTTCCATTCTTGCGAGGCTTAGCTTCTCCGACTAAAGCTCCCGCAATATTCTTGCTAGTGCTGCTGAACGTTTTCATCTTTGGCGTTACCTACGCTGTAAGTGATCGAACGCAAGTTTCGATCGACGCGATTCTTGATAATAGTGAGTTCATGAAAACTCAGGGCATTTTGTTTGCTCAAGAGATAAAGAATCAGCCGCAACGATTCTCGCCAATTCTTACAAAGCTTTCACAAGAATCTTTGCTCGGAGATGAAGAGTCTCTTGTTGCAATGGGTAACTTAGCTCTTCGCAATAACGAATTCATGCGAAGCGCACTCGCTATTGCACCTAAAGGTGATTTAGTTGCCTTTAAGTATTGGAAAGAAAAATTCAAAAAGCTTCTTTCTCTTCAAGCAGTTCATCCCTCGTATTTCATGGGTCTTACTGAGAGTCAGCACTCGCTGGAGATGATGTTCCTTTACCAATTTGCACACTCTGACTCAGGCCATCTCTTCTGGAATATGCTTTTTCTTTTAGTATTTGGAATTTTTGTCGAATCAGTTTTAGGGAGTCTTAGAACTCTACTTATTTATCTTTGCTCAGGACTCGTAGCAGCCCTCGGCTTCGCAGCAGTCAGTGGCTATTCGTCTTCACCTTTGATCGGCGCTAGCGGATCGATCACAGGGTTAATCGGTGTAGTTGTAACCATCAGTTGGGGCTACCGACTGCCGTTCTTCTACTGGCTTCTGCCAATCAAAAACTATTTCGGATTCGTCTTATTGCCGGCTTGGGTTTTAGTGGTTGTGTATGTGTTGCCCGATGTGAGTGGATATCTTTCGTCGGTAACCGACTTCCACTCAGTGGCGTACACCGCTCACTTAGGCGGTGCAGTTGCGGGTGCGATTATTGGACTAGCGTTGCGGAAGAAGTTTCGTCCTCACTTGGAGCAAACCCTCGACGAAGTGTATTCTCGGTTACCACGCGAGGTTCTAAGAAATTCAGAAGGTAGTCCGGTCCACCAGTCTTACTCCCAGCGCCGGACATATTAAATCCGCCAAACGGGTGACGATCGACCATCGCCCCGGTGATTCCGCGATTGATGTACAAGTTTCCAACTGAGAATTCTTTTTTAATTCGTTCAATGTTAGCGGGCGAGCGCGAGTAGATTCCGCCAGTCAGCGCGTACTCTGTGCCATTTGCAATTTCCAAAGCTTCATCAAGATTCTTCGCTCTGATCACTGCCATTACTGGTCCAAAAATTTCGTCTTGAGCGATTCGCGAATTTGGTTTTGCATCAGTGAAGATTGTTGGCGGAACGAAGTAACCTTCAGCAGGTACTGCGCCTTGGAACGCAAGCTTTGCTTCGTTCTTACCAGCGTCGATCATCTTTAAAATTCTTTGTTGAGCTTCTTCATCGATCACAGGTCCGACGAAGCTCGCAGGCTCTTCAGCATAAGCGATCTTCATGCTGCGCGCAGCTTCAAGAAGTCGGCCGATGAAGCGATCATAGATTTCATCGAGCACAATCACGCGACTTGCAGCCGAACACTTCTGACCTTGGTAGCCGAAGGCTGAGTAGAGAACGCCACTGATGGCTTCATCTAAATCAGCATCGGTATCAATGATGATCGCGTTCTTGCCACCCATTTCACAAATTACTTTTTTCATGTGTTTTTGGCCCGGCTGATGTTGAGCAGCCTTCGACCAAATATGTAAACCGACTGCTTTCGAGCCAGTGAAGCCAATGATCGCTGTGCGCGGATCACCAGTTAGAGTATCGCCGATCTCTTCCCCGTAACCGTTGAGAAGATTCGCGACGCCAGCTGGGCAGCCAGCTTCTTTGAGTGCCTTCATCAAGTAAGCACCGATCAGTGGAGTCTGTTCTGCAGGTTTAATGATGCAAGTGTTACCGGTGCCAACGCTTGCGACAACCATTCCGCATAGAATTGCGAGCGGGAAGTTCCAAGGCGCGATCACCACACTGACGCCACGTGGTTGATACATGTACATGCTAACTTCGCCTGGTACTCCACCAACCTTTTGTGGACTGCTGAGTCGGCGAATTTCGCGAGCGTAGTAACGGCAGAAGTCGATAGCTTCACCAACGTCGCCATCCGCTTCTTCCCACTGCTTACCAGCTTCAGCAATTTCAAGAGCAATAATATCGAAACGATCTCGTTGGAAAATATCGGCAACTTTATCAAGTAGTGCGGCGCGAGTTTCTGATGATGTCGTTTTCCAAGTAGCAAAAGTTTCGTGTGCAGTTTTAAGTGCAGCAAGTGCTTGTT
>JAYSYM010000334.1:0-1446 GCA_043727635.1 Bdellovibrionales bacterium
GCTAACTGATAAAACTGTTTTTGTTCACGGTGCTGTCGAAGCTCTTACAAAAATCTACAGAGAAGAAGGCATCAAGATGCTGCCGACTAAATCTCCTGCAGATATGGACAAGAAATACGATTTCTCAACTGACTTAATCATTGCTCCACCGTCAGCTTACCGAAGCACTTGGATGAAGCGCTTCAAAGGCGTCGACACGGCATTCGCAAGCGGTTGGATGCGCGTGAGAGGAAATAGAAGGAGAAAAGGATTTGATAAAGGTTTTGTGCTTTCTGATCACGCTGACTTTTTTGATCTCGTCAGAACGGCGAAAGAAACTGGCGCCAAAAAAGTCTTAGCGACTCACGGCTACTCAGAAACGCTAGTGCGACACTTAAACGAGGTCGGTATTCCTGCCGAGCCCCTCAAAACTCATTTTGGCGAAGAAGAAGACAGCCCACCCGCCTTGGGGCAAGGCGTATGAAGCGCTTTGCGAGACTCTTCAATGAAATCGACTCAACCACCAGCACGAACTCAAAAGTCGAGGCGATGGTTCGCTATTTCTGTGAGGTCAATTCTGCGGATGCAGCTTGGGCGCTCTACTTTCTGACAGGACAGCGAGTGAAAAGGCTAATTCCTAGCGGACACCTCCGTGCATGGACAATGCAAGAGACCGGCATTTCTGAATGGTTGATTACTGAGTCGTCTACATCTGTAGGAGACACTGCTGAACTTTGCGCTCTTTTGATCGGCTCACTTCGCAAAAGTGGAGTGAACGCAGAGATCAAAGCAGAAGAGCTGTGCCTTTACGAATGGATGCGAGATCGCATTCTTCCGTTAAAGCAAATGGAGCATGAAAAACAACGCGCCACTGTTCTGAAATGGTGGTCCGAGTTAAGTGAGTTTCAAGTTTTCATTCTCAATAAGCTTCTGACTGGCGCTTTCAGGGTTGGGGTTGCGCAAACACTAGTCGTGAGAGCTCTCGCAAAAGTTTCAGAAATCAAAGGTGTTAATTTAACGACTGCTGAAATGTCGCATCGGTTAATGGGCACATGGAATCCCGAGCCTGAAGCCTTTGACTTGCTGTTCGAAGAAGGCAGCAATCTGAAAGTTGAATCGCAACCCTACCCGTTCTTTCTTGCATCGCCTCTCGAAAAAGAAGTCGAAGAAATCGGTGACCCATCAGAATGGCAAGCAGAATGGAAGTGGGATGGAATCCGCGGACAACTGATTCGTCGCGGACAAGATGTCTACATCTGGTCGCGTGGAGAAGAACTCATCACTGAGCGTTTTCCTGAAATCGCCCAAGCCGCTCTCACACTGCCTGAAGGAGTTGTCCTCGACGGCGAAGTCCTCGCTTACCGCGACGGAAAAGTCCTGCCATTTGCAAAACTTCAAAAACGCATTGGCAGAAAAAAATTAAGTAAGGCTGTGCTCGAGGAAGCCCCCGCAGCTTTTATGATCTAC
>JAYSYM010000335.1:0-4708 GCA_043727635.1 Bdellovibrionales bacterium
GCGCAACCCATCCGATAATCGCAAGTCCTTGCTTGATCGAGGCTGCAATAACTCCCCCTTGCGAGGGCAGAATAAATGCGATCGACTCGAATGTGATTAGAAATGCTGTGCCAAGGATTAACGAAGTTCGCCCTTCGCTCAAAAGGGAACTAATCTCCTGCGAGACTGATCTGGCTTCGAACTGAAAATATTCATTAATAGCATTTTTCAAATCAGTTGCAGAAAATTGCGGCGTTTCAATATTTTGCGTAAGTACGTCAAGGTGAATGCTCTGAGCAGTAGGGTGACTTCGAATCGCAAGCAACAGATATCTCGCGAAGTCATCGTCGAGATCTTTTTCGCGAAATGGAGCTGGATCCCGTAGATCGAAGATTTGTTCAACCGAGCGAACTTTCAGCGAGACAGTTAGACAATTATTCTGAACGGAAAACGACATTAAACACCTTGGCCTGTAGAAGACGATCAACTATAGTTTTCCGAATGATCGACGGCAACCATGAAATGCGAGTCAAAAAGTTCAGTATCCGAGATGCTCGCAAGCTGATTCCGGTACGAAAGAAAACTGATAACAAGTCTTCAGCGGGACGCAGTTTGATTATTGCCGGCTCAAAAGGAATGTTTGGCGCTGCAGTTCTAGCATCAGAATCGGCAGCGCGCGTTGGCTCAGGGTACGTCTATTTATTCACATCTAAAAGCGCGTTTCTAAACGTCATGCATCCAAGCTTTATGGTAATTGACTCCGCCAAAAATAAAATTCCATTCGAGCGCGCAACTGCGATTGCGATCGGTCCGGGTATCGGCAAATCAAAGAATGCCGAGAAATATTTGAAACAGTTGATAAAGACTGCCCCTGAAAATGTTGTGATCGACGCAGATGCATTGAATATCTGTTCGAAAAACAAATGGTGGCCACTGCCATCAACTTGGATCGCAACGCCTCATGAAGGAGAACTTGCTCGCATCCTCGGAGTGAAAGACCGCCAGGTAAAAGCCGATCGAAAAACTTCGCTGATCAAAGCCAAAGAAAAGATCGGATGCATTTGCCTACTCAAAGGTGATCGAACATTGATTGCTGCAGACTCGCTGATTGAAATTCAGTCGGGAAATGTGGCTCTAGCGAAAGCCGGCACGGGAGACGTATTAACCGGAATGATTACGGGTTTCCTTGCGCAGGGGCTCAAAGCTGCAGATGCGGCCTGCCTTGGAGTGTATCTCCATGGCTGGCTCGCCGATCAGTGGATTAAAGATGGAAATGATCAATTAAGCTTAATGCCAGAAGACTTGATTGATCGTCTTCCGAAAGGTTTGCGACTACTTCGCGGCTAGTTTGCCGAAGCGAGCGACCTGAAGCTGCTTCTGCTCTTCCGAACAAGTCAGCATATCTACTTTGCACGACGAATTTTCAAAAATCACAGCGCAGAACGTGCGCTCGCCGTCGGCTTTTACGTTCACTAAGAACGCAGGATTGCCATGGGCAGTTTTGATCTTTCTAGTTCGCGAAACTTTTACGGTTTCAGCCCAAGCGTATTTTGCACGACCACGGTCCTTCGCAAGATCTTTCGCTCGATCTTTGCAAGCGTCACTTGGATCGCGAAGAGATAGATCTTGAATGACATTGCGTCCTTTAATCTTTTCAATCTGCGCTTTTGCTTTTTGGACATCACTCAATGCCGAATCATTCGGTGTAGCAATTTGAGAAATGGCAGTTGAACGATTTGTCCAATTACCAACCTCTCCAATGAGTGCTGCGGTAAGTACCGATAGAGCTGCGAATACCATAATTACTACTTGCACGAGATCCCCCTCAAAGAAACCAACAGCGAACTTCTAAACACTGTCTAGGACTGTTACTGAGACTCAGCTTTAAACAGATCTGATATGCGACCTGTTGAGCGTCTCCCGTAAAGCCTTCGCTAGGTTTAAATTGCAAGGGGCCTGCCAACATGGAATAAAAAATGGCCAGCAGATGCCGGCCATTCATTTAGATTTTCAAGCTGTATCAAATTGATACGGCGACTATCGAGCTTTGAGAGTAATCACTGATCCGTTAGGAGCCTTCCAAATATTCAAACCTGCAGGCACTGCGAAGCGATTAGAATCTGACACTGCTACAACTGCTTCAGGCTTTTCGATGACAACTGAACGAAGCTCAGTTTTATTCTTATCAACAAAAATCCAGAAGAAGCTGTTGAAGCGACCGCTGTCGCGAGTCCAACTTTTCAAATTATCGTTCTTTCGAAGTGGAGCTCCCCATGTTCCTTCGCCAATGAACACGGTGCCATTATCATCGTCACGAGCGAAGCCAGCTTCGCCGCTCGAAGAAGGGCGCACAGGCCATGTGACTTTCACAGTGTGAGCATCAGCTTCAGCTACCACGTTCATTCGACCTGAGTAAAAGAGTGGAGCCCAAGATTGATACATGGCTGTCTCATCTTTTTTACCGGCCGTGTGAGGACGGATCGGGCTGTGGTACTGGGCAAATTTCCAGCGAACATGAGAGTTTTCACTCAAGTCGGTACCTAACCATTTAGTCTGGTCACCAGTTACCGCCGACTCCGAGTTGAGCGTGTAAATGCGAAGTAAGTCTCTCCCGAAAGTCACACCGTAATAAACACCTTTTGGTGTATCGAAGATGTTCTCGAGGTCTTTGTTCGATGACTCATGATTGCCGCGAGTGAAAATCGTTGGAGTGATACGCCCATCATTAGAAACTGTGAGTTGCCAATCGCTCAGCCAGCGCTCCCACTCCCAACCTGAATTCAAAGTCGTATGATCACCTTGGAACATGACGAAGTCGGGACGAAGCTTTGAGACAATCTTCATGCCCTCTTGGCGAGGCAGGCGATTTGTACGCGTGTCGCCACCAGAGATAATCGACAACCGAGTAGTGTTCGAGTCAGCAGCAGTTTTGAACCATAACCTGCGGCTTACTCCGCCTTTTCCGTCAGCGACCATGAAGTAGTAAGTTGTCGACGGTTTCAAACCTTTGAGCCGAACAAAATAGTTGAACATTTCTTTGTGTTCAACAGTGCGAGACGGGGCGTACGAGCTAGCATACGTTTCGAAGGCAAGGCCCTTATCTTTTGTGTCGACGTAAACTTTAGTGTTCATCACTTTAAGTTCTCTGTCTGGAATCATTGATCCAGGATTGTCGATAGAAGTTGTTTCGTTCGTGCTGTAGCCGATCGTTGCAGTGGTTGAAGGATCATCGTTCAACATCACACGGTAGCCAAAAGTTTTTGAAGACTTAGAGCCCTCTGTTACAACTGGATCATCGGTGCCAATATCTTGCTGAGCATTTTCATTATTAGGTCCGCAATTCGCAAACAAAGCGATAGCCGAAATAATTGCGGTAGTTCTAAGAGCAACGCTCTTAAGTGATAAGTTCATTCCTTTGAACTCCCTCTACGTTTTGTGTTTCTTTGAGTAATTAGAATACTTGGAAAAGTAGCGGGTAGTTGAGGCCAGCTCGTGAAGCTAGCCCATTGTCATGGGTCGCTTGTGTTAAGCCTAACCAAGGTAGAGGTCTTAACGCGATCACTATAATTTTTGTGCCGTATTATAACTGGCGGTGCATCGACGGTTTGCTTGCGCCCGAGAACACAAGGCTTCCGCCTTTAATAGAGTTGATCAATTTCGCTGAATATTTTTGAGCGACAGCCGGGCAACCTAGGCTACGGCCTTGTTTCGCGGCATCGTCGCGAACGTAAGCAGCGCCGTGGATCACAATGTTGCGATCAAACGCATTGCTGTTTAGATTAGATAAACCTTTTAAGCGAAGCGAAAGACCGTGCTCACCCTGATACGAACCTAAAGTGAGATACGGTCCGACAGAAGTCGCAAAGCTGTTGATCTTATTGTTGAACACTTCCGGCATACCATCATGATTGCGATCAGAACCACGTCCATGTGCCACGTACGTGCTCCATACGCGACCAGAGCTCACTTCGATAACGTAAAGTCGCTTCTGGCTTGAAGGACGTGAGTAGTCGATCACTGTGATAAATTTTTTGTTCATAAAGCTACCGTTATTCACGTAGTAGAAAAGCAAAGCGTCTTTTAGAAGCTTAGTATTAATCTCGTGCTTCGGATCAACATGCTTATACCTATCAAGTACCTTAGCTTCCACATTCGGATACAAAGTTACAAATCTGAATTTGACAGGTTCGTTGTCATTAGCCGCTATCGGCGGAGTTGTTTTTGTTGGAGCGGTAGAAGCCGGCGCTCTGTAATTTCCATCATCACTTTGACTATTAAAAGCCCGGAAGTTCTGAACGTTTGAAATGTTAGATGACAGTTCTTGGTGCTGACGTACTTTAAAACCCTGACCACAAGCTGATAGCAATACCATTAGCGCAACAGCGCTGATCACTTTTGAATTCTTAATTTTGTTAACCATAGTTGCTTCCATATCCGGAACCCCCGTTCCTATGAGTTGGATTAAAAGCTGTTGGCGGGGTTTTCTCAATTTTTTAGAAGCTCGTCGAAATCAATTCAAGACGCGCGCCCGAATTCGTCACTTTGGCATCAACACCATTTAGTTGAGACGTTTTTCCGATCAAACTGCGGACGGTAAAAAATTCTACCCTTTTTACCTGGTCAGGAGAGCAGCAGCCTTATCGTTTATCGAGATCGATTTTGCCTGTTTCGTCGAAAGGAATTTCAAAAATTCCGACGCCATCGAAACAGGTCTTGACTCGGCAGTTAG
>JAYSYM010000336.1:0-1444 GCA_043727635.1 Bdellovibrionales bacterium
CTTTGGTTGAAGTTAAGTTGTTACGTGATTTTTGCGTGCGCACTTCTGTTTATCTGGACACGCAATTCTGAGCCAACTTCGCAGCTGTAGCGGATTTGCGGCTACTAGACTTTGCGGCAGACCTTCGTCGTATTTTGCCTTTCCCTCGGGGAACTCGTCTTTTGATTCATCGCTTCAGGTGAGAAACTAATCACTCGCGATATTTGATTTTCTTTTGGCTGGTCAAGGAGGACCTTCTGAGAATTCATATTCTTCTTTGCGCCTTCGCTTTTGTTTCAGCGTGCGCGCCAAAATCAACAAACTCCCAGTTTAGTTATGAGAACTCTTCGCCAGAGGTTCACTACGAAGCCGTGAATGCCGAAGGCACCTTTGTAGATCACCAAATTGTTGAAGATCCGATGCGATCAACTTACGAAGAGGGTGTTTGGGAGAAGTCTAACGACAGCTCTGCTCAAACAATGGGTGTCGATCAAAGCATTATCAATCGAGTTAACATCGTATTCGTTGGTGATGGCTATACTTCTGCGCAACTTCCTCAGTATAAAAAAGATGTCGACTCAAATGTCGCCCGACTTTCGGGAGTTGAGCCATTTAAAAACTATCTTGATTATTTCAGATTCCACCGCGTCGACGTCGTGTCGAAAGAGTCGGGTGTCTCGCAAGAAGTACAAGGAAAGACAAAAGACACCGCACTCGGCATGAGTTTCTACTGTGGTGGTCTTCAGCGACTACTTTGCATCAACGCAAACAAAGCAATTAAGGAAGCTCAGAACGCACCGAAAGTTGATTCGGTTTTCGCTCTCGCTAACACAAGTATCTATGGCGGAGCAGGCTATCGATCGCCAGCGATCTCAACACTCGCTGCTCGAAACCCCTCAGCACTCGAGTTAGCTCTCCACGAGTTTGCTCATTCGTTTGCTTCACTTGCTGACGAGTATGATTATCAAGGGACCGGTGGTGGCTGTTCATCGGCTGCGAACGTAAGTTCGAAAAATCGCTCTGAGTTATTTGCTGATAGGAGTAAATGGTTTCGTTGGCTCGATGTTCCTCGGGTCGGAGCGTACAAGGGCTCGTGCTACTCATTAAGTTACTTCCGCCCAACTGAGAATTCGAAAATGCGATCACTTGGACGACCATTTGATGAAGTAAATGCGGAGCAGCTGGTGCTCGCGATCTACAAAAAGGTAAAGCCAGTCGAGTTCGCGACTAAAGAGGGAACTCTGCGCGGCCATCACGTTATTGAAGCTCGCGCTATGAAGCCGACCTCTCACAAGTTAGCGATCAAGTGGACTGTCGACTCAAAAGAAGTGGCGTCGCTAGCTGGCAGCGAGAAGTTTGACTCAACAAAGGTAGGTTTGGCATCAGGCAAGAGTTACAGAATCACAGCGACTGTCGTCGACAAAACGAGCGCCGTAAGGGATGAGGACGCTCGCACTAAATACAT
>JAYSYM010000337.1:0-1441 GCA_043727635.1 Bdellovibrionales bacterium
GTCCTTAGATTCGTTAGTTCATTAGTTCCGCCATTTTGAACCTCAATCATGTGATGGACATCGAGCCAGCGAGTGGCTTTACAGCGAGCTTCGTCTTGATGGCGGAAAGCACATCGTCTTTGATCGCGCCAAATGACTGCGTGTTTGATTGCAGAGTGAAGAGGCAGACGAATAACGCGATTTACCGGTCCTGGGACCGGTAAAACTTTTGAAATAACTTTTGATGGAGTCCTTTCGACTTTCTTGCAAACGACATGGTTAGCCGCTCCTTGATTGGCAGACGCATTTGTAGCGTCATTTTTCTTCGCCAGACGTTCCGTCGCGCGTTTGCTTTTCTCGAGCGGGTCGTTGTGCGTAAGGTAAAACTCCATCGCCAATTTCAACGCTTCTTCGGTACAAATGGCCTTTTGAGTCTTTTGAGAAGCGACGTCTTTCGTAAGCTTCAAAAGCTCGTTCCATTCTTCGCTGATTCCAAGTTTAAGCTCGAGTCGGTCTGCAGCTTTATAAACGATTGATTCTTGAATGATCAGCTTGGGATTTTCAGTTGCTACAGCTTTCTCAATTTCTTTCGAAGTTGAACTTGTCGCGATATCAAGCCAAACGTCTTTGTTTTGAGCGGTGATGACCGAAACAATCTTTCGAGCTTTTGAAACCGAAAGAACGCCCTCGCGAATAGCCTCTTTTAGTTCAGGAACTGACTTTGATTTGCGAACGATCGACGTGAAATGGCAGATTACGCTTTCTGAAAGATTTAAATATTTTTGCGCGTACTGATAAATACTTGTCTCGCCGAAGGCCAGAAAGGTTCTGTCATTCTCAAGTTCCTCAAAGATATCTAGAAGATCTGATTCAGCAGTTAGATAGGTTTTCGATTTTGCAACCGCACGGTGATGAATCTCAAGCGAACGTCGATTGATCGAAGAAACATCAATTTCAGAACCATAATTAGAAGCCCGTTCTCGAACCAATTGAAGCGCTGACATATCCAAATCTCCGTTCGAAAAGGCCCAAAAATTTCAGAGCAAGAACGTTGTAACACAACTTTTTAGAAGCCAGTTTTTGCATCATCGGAGTTTTCAAATGCAAAACTGCACTTTGAATTTAGGAAGCCTTTACGATGCGTAATCGCCATTACGAGCGTTCGGAAAATCAATGGCGTTCCCGCGCGGGTTTGTGGAATTAAAAGTCAGCTGGCCAAAGCCTACGAAGCGAAAAACGTTGTCAACAGTTTCTGAAAATTGCTTTCGATAAACTTGAAGCAACGCAAGACTCTGTCGCAATTAAAATTATTAAAGAAAAAAGTTTATCATGATTTTCTAGAGGCTGAGCTGGTGGCAGCTTTACTTTGTCATTTCCGAACTGGCCGCTGGCTCTACATTAATACCATCAATCGATTTCAACACGACTTTACCGGTCCTGGGACCGGTAGCTTCTGTGACTT
>JAYSYM010000338.1:0-14076 GCA_043727635.1 Bdellovibrionales bacterium
CGATGTCGTAGTGAACGCCAGCGCAAGTGCCCGCTTCAGTGAACAACACTTCTCGAAGTTGCACGAAGTTAGGTGCGATTGCGAGTTTGTTCTTAACTGTTGGTTCGGTAGTTGTGTAAGCATCGTCTGGCGAGAAACTCGCTGAAGTAAGTTCTGGAAAAAGAGAAGCGCTGTCGCTTTCGAGAACGGCACTGTACTGAACGAAGCGTTTTGGTTTGTTCGCGGTTAGCCAAGTATCAAAAGTAGCATTGGTAGAAGCGAAAGTACTCCAAGGTACAGAGAATGCTGAAGCAGATAAATTATTTAATTCAGTGAAGTAAGTAGCGTTTGTGCCGCTGGGGCCAACCCATGTTGGCGCTACCGAACAGGTACTGTCATCGCAAGTGCGCACCTGAAATTTTACGCGATTCGCACCCCGACGATAGAGCTGCTGTACTTCAGTGTCAGTTAGCCCGCGATTCCACACGCCAACTTCGTCGATGAATCCTCTCCAAGGATCGAAGTATCCATCGCCACCGATTCGAAACATGGTAGTGCCAGTATTTAGCGTCATCGCAGCTGTACCACGATTCACACCATTCACGTAAACAGTGACGACACCGCCGACATACTTAATTGCAACGTGAGTCCAAACACCTTCGACGATTGGAGCCGCTACACCTATAGTATCGAAGCCCCCGCCGAACGCATGAAGAATGATTTGACCGTTGTAAGTCATCATCTCCCAAAGCGCGCCACCGGCTTCAGTGCCATAAACGAAAATATTCCGATTACCTGAAGCAACATCTTTTTTAAACCAAGCTGCTGTCGTGCGAGAGCTGCCACCAACCGGAAATCCTGCGCTGCTGAGGTTCACCCAATCATCTGAGCCATCGAAGTAGGCGCCAGTTGAGAGGGGTGCCGTCTGACCAAATAACATTCCGCCTGCAGGTGAGCCGTTGTTAGCTGTCGAACTTGCATCAATCACACTTCCTGCAGCAGCTGTTCCAGATACTTCATTCAAATGCCAAAGACCTACTAATCCGCTCGACAAGTTTTCAACTGCACTGCCGTAGCCTGTTTCGGCACTCGTCACGACCTCTTTACCGAATGGCAAGCTCGTCTGAAAAGAAAACTTTGTCCAAGCTGCGGGATCTAAAAATCCATCCATTACTCGTGACACGAAAGTCGCCGTAGCTCCCGAAGTCATCGCAACTTTGTTTGCAGCAACAGTAAGATTTACGTCTGCCGAAAGTCGATGAGCAAAATTTAAATCTGTTCCAGAAGTGTCAGTACTATCGTCGACTGCATCACGGAGCGCAAGTTCCGCTGATCCCGCAGTCACAATGGCGCCAGTGACAGCATCATAATCAGTGTCAGTGGAAAAATCGAAATTGAAGGTGAACTCTGTGAGGTTCGCAGGTAACCCTGGCTGATAGGCGCCGTTAATTTGTGAGCCTTCGCTTCCGCCACCCAATGGATTTTTACATCCACTTGCTGAGAGAATTACAATCAGTGTGAGTAAAGTCTTTCGAAACATCATTCGAACGTCCAAGCTAAGCCCATGAGTGCGCCAAGGTGCTTTTCGCTTTGGACAACTAGGTCAGAATCTTGCTTTGTCATTCCGAAATAAACTGAACCGGACAAAACAGCATTCTTAGTTTCGTGTTTGAGATAGACGCCGACATCGCCAGAGTTTCCCGCTTTAGTTGCGTAACCAGGCCCGCTTCCTGAAAATATATATTCAAGCGCAAGATTTAATCCAAAGCGCGCAGTGCGAAGTTTGAAAATATCAGAGTCGTGGCTGAACCTGAACGAAGGAGAAGCGACTCTGTCCATTACGATCACACTTGCCGAAGGAGAATGAGCGAAAACTCTCTCCTGATAGTTCAATAAAAACGCTGTCTGATTAGAATCGTTCCAATGTCGTTGTGCTCCAACTAAGAATCCATAGCGTGTAGTTTGATTGTTCTGAAGAGTGATTGAAGGTGATCGTTCATCTTTCAAAATCTTTTGCGACAGTAAACTCAACTGCACAAGTGAGCTCCAGTCCTTACCCCACTGAAGCGTCCAACCAATTTTTGCTTGTGGACTAAGATCGGAAAGGAACATTGACGATGCGCCAGTGCTTCGGTCTTGAGAGTCGATTCTGAAATGTTCGTAACCGAGCTCAATCCCCAATCTGCTTTTTGGATAAGACTCCGAAGGATCTGCTTCTTGCGGCACAGGTGCCGCAACAACAGGTGGCGGGGTTGCTTGTGCCTCCGCCGCTGCAACTGCTTCTGCGGCTACGGAGCGCGGACTTACAACTTCAGCCTCAAGTCGCACTTCTTGCCCTGGGAAAATTAAGTTTGGATTCGTGATATGAGGATTGAGCGCCTGAATGCTGTGGCGCCAATTTTTTTGACTGAATAGAGGTTTCCCAAATTTACTGAAATAAATTTTCGAAAGCGTTTCGCCTTTTTTTACAATGTGGATTTCGGCAATCGCAGCCGACGTGCAAACAGCAACGATCGCGAATGCAATTAGCTGTCGAAACCCTTTTTTCCCCATAGAACGATTATAGAACTCCCTTGGTGGCTCGAGTAGATAAATGGCACTCGTCCTCAAGGACTCAACTAAGGGCTGGGCTACTTTCGCCCTCGACAATCTCTCAATGCACGTCTAGTATCCCCATCTTGATGGAATACAAACCCGGCGATAAAGTAGAACTCAAAATCCACCGAGAAACTCCACTCGGCTTTGTCGCGGTTATTAACGGCGTCGATAAGGGCCTGCTTTATCGCAACGAAATCTTTGAGCGACTACACGTGGGCCAAGAGCTGCCTGGCTATATCAATCGCATTCGTGACAAAGGCGAGATCGATCTTTTGCTCCATCCCTTAGGAAATTTTGGTTCTGCTGAACTTGGTGAACAAATTCTTGAGCAGATCGAAAGACACGGCGGATTTTTGGGAGTGAATTCAGCCACGCCAGCCGAGCAGATTTACAATTTGTTTGGCGTGAGCAAAAAGAAATTCAAGATGGCGCTTGGTGGGCTCTATAAAAAACGTCTAATCACAATCACTGATGACGGTATCGAGCTCATCGACGAGAAGTAACTAAGCGATTTTCCGTTAATTCCGCATCGACGCTTCTACGACCGACAAATTATACTTAGCTTCTTGCGACTCCGGATAAAGCTTTACTGCCTTTTTTAGATGAGCAAGTGAGCGCGGGTAGTTTTTCGTCTTGTAAGCGACGTTTCCCACACCGATGAGCGCACCCAGGTGATTGGGCCATCGTTCTAAAATTTTTGAGTATGTAAGGTCAGCCTCTTCGTTGCGATCAACCTGCTCTAGCCCGGCAGCTGCGCGAAGATGATCAAGCACGCTACCCGTCGCTGAAAGTTTTTCGGGAGGTAAAATTACTAATCCCCAGTAGTCCGCAAGTTTTGATCCGCGCTCGAAGCGATTGAGATACTGTCTCGTATTCGCTTTGCTGCCTGAATGCATAATTAACTCTTGTGACTGAAGGTCGTAGCCGTACAAAAGCGAGTAATGCCAACGCGGAAGCCAACCGAAGCCACGGTTTTCAAGTACGATGACTGGGTGGCCAGCGGCTATCTCGAGTAGCATCGAACGCATTCCTTCGATCGGAATTGCGAGCATTCCACTTCGCCGACTTGCTCCGATTAAATCGTTTTGCAGAGAGCCCTTGCCGCCCTCAGCAAAGACCAATGGCGCAAGCTGATCAACGGTGATTTGTTTTCCTGCGGTCTGCATAGCCATCGTAAGAGCAGCGGGCCCACAATAGTTTTTTGTCTGATTCACAAATGGAACAGCTTTAACTTCGGCAGAACGCGGAAGTGTTTCGAGAGGCAAATCGAGAACCTCTCGAGTCTGCTTCCCGGCAATCGCGCAACCCGAAACAGTTAGCGCGAAAAGAAACAGAATAAAAAGTCGAATCATTAAACGCGTCGAGCGAGGAAAATAACTAGCAACACGAGGATTACAATGACGAGAATCCCAACAACTGCGTCGCCACCGTATCGCGCTTGATCTAACTGTTTTGTTAAATCGCGAATTTCAGAATCAGACAGACTCGCAAGTCGTTTAGTTACTTCATCTTTTGAAAGTCCGACTTTTTCGAGCTCAACTTGAATGTCATCACGAGAAATTAACTCAGTAATGTTTTTCACACTTTCAGTGCGACTCATTTCTTCAACGATGTTCATCGTCGGAATCATTTTCGGCGCAGTTGCTTCGGCCATCGCTACCTGAACGTTAGTTAGTAACACCGCCATCACAGTACAAATTAAAGCTCTCATTTGTTCTCCTTCGAACCCGTATATTGCTATGAGGAAGGCTACGGACAAACAGTCTCGCAAGCAACGACTGACGCAAGGTCTTTACAAATTTGTAGGTTTCTATATTAATGTCAGCCTAAAAGAGGTGGCGAATGTCAGAACTAGTGATCGGTGGACTCTACGTCCACTACAAAAACAAAAAGTACAAGGTCATTGGAGTGGCTCGGCACTCTGAAACGCTCGAAGAAGTCGTCGTCTACGAAGCGCTTTACCCGAATGACTTAGGTCAACTTTGGGTCCGACCTAAACAAATGTTTTGTGAGCATATTACGGTCGGCGACTACAGCGGACCGCGCTTTAAATTTGTTGAGTCGTAAGCTGAAGAGCTATTTCGTCCAGCGAACGATAGCTGGGCGTCGCTCCGTGCAAGTTGCCGGGCTACCTTTTGCCCACGCAAGTACCTCGAGATCGGCTCTTATGATTTCAGACATATCGAGATCGTTGCCGTACTGAAACGAAATTGTTGAAGAGTCTGCGCCTGGAATTTTTGAAGCATCGAGAGTCACGCTATACTGCGCGCCAGTATTGTTATCGATCTGGTAACTAGTTCCGTCGCACGTAACGCTCGCCCCATTATCAATTGCTTTAAGACCTGTGAGTGCTTCCATACTGAAGCCATTGCCGTGAGTAAGATCGTCACCTTGAATGACAACTGCTCCGCTGAAATTTAAAAGTGCGTCGCGAGTTTCTACGTGACTCATTTGATGACCAGGGTTATTGAACCAAATCAAATCGAAGCCTTGCAAGTCTGCGGCGACTAAACCACCCTCGGGCTCTTGTTTAAAAGTTACGTTGTAGCGAGACAAGAGCGTTTGGATGTATGTGGTGTCTTCAGGATCTTCTCCGCCGGTATTAAAATCGCGCACCAATAGAATTTTTGGATTGCGCTGAGGAGAGGTGTATCGAATCACGGTCTCTGCAATTAGCTGAGATGATGCGCCGTTAACGACAAGTTGATCGTTAGCTTCATCACCAAGCGCGATAAGGATCGTTGTAACTGCAGGCTTCTCAGTTAACGGGTCGAGGTCACAAGAGATACCGTTACATACGCCGAGGGTTCCGAGCTTTGATTGGTCCACGGCAAACTGCACTGGACTCCCGCAATTTTGAAACATTAAGCCCACTACCAGTAAACAACTGAAGATGACTGCTAGCTGTCTCATTTTAAGATTCCCCCGATATACACAGATCTAATGCTTCAAGATTAGTGCCTGCTTAAGCGTAATATACCCAAGGCTGAACTTGCAAAGGTGTTTAAGGCCAGGAAATCGAACTAATGTTCGACGGCCAGCCCTTTTCGAGTTTTAATTTTCAGGTGAATTTAAAGACATATCACCACGAAAATCAGTCGCAAGTAGGTAAGACTATTTTGCGGAAGTACAACGACGCTGATCAAAAAGCGACTGTTTGGAATGAGTTTATCGACTCAGATCTCGAAGGGATCACCGACGATGATTTCTCGGTAGTACCTCGACTACTTCCCGCCTCGTACATGCCGGTGATTACTCAGACTGCAAAAGATATCACGACGTTCACTCTTCGCTTACTTTCTCTTCCGGAAAAAGAAATTAGAGCGATAGTTCCGCCCGGTCCAATCAGAGATTTTTTGCTCGATGAATTAAAAGTTGTAAAACATCGATCCGGTCGACTCACCGGAAGTTTTCGCTTTGATATGGCGGTCGTCGGCCCGCCCGACCGCCACCATCCCCCCCAGCTGCTTGAGATTAACGAAATTGGTTTCGATGGATTAGCACGCTCGTCGTACTTTCAAAAAGCACTGCTTAAGCATATGCCCGACCTCTCGAAAAAGATCATCGCACTCGATACTGCAGAGGCAGAAATTCGGAACATGAAGCGGCTCGGAAGTACCATTGCTCGAGTTCAGTACGATTGTTACAATTGGGATGAAGAATATTTGATGCGAACAGCTCAGCGTATGAGGGCCGAGCTTCACTTAGTTTCACCTACTCACTTTGGTTGCGCACTTGATCGCGACTTCCCACTTTTAAAAGTGGAACCATTTAAATTTAAAAATGGACGAGTAACAATTGGTGAACATCTTCGTCCTGATACTCTCAACATGAGTTTTGCGTATAGTCTCAAAGATTACAAAGATGGCAAAGATCTCTATTCACAGATCATTCGATCAAAGACTCCGCAATACGGTCCTTTTATAACAGGATTAGTTGCGTCCAAAACGATTTTAATATTGTTAGCTGATCCGGCCCTCAGAAGAAAACTACTTGGAAGCTCAGCGAAACTTGAGAAATCGATCCTTCCGGCCTTCACACTCAAAGATAATGCCCTCTTTGCAAAAAAGAATGCATCGAATCTTGTGATCAAGCACGCGGACGGTTTCGGTGGTGAGCAAGTGTTCATGGACAAAGAACTCCTTCGTACAATAAAAAATGTTCCGAAGCGCCAGCAACACGAGTGGGTCCTTCAAAAAAGAACTAAGCTCAACACTATCGACGTGAACGGCTTACTGTCTCGTCCGAAAAAAGCAATTTCTGATCTAGGTGTGTTTATTCAGTACGATTGGGAAAATGGTAAGTATCGCCACTTCGAAGTCGGAGGACTCATGAGCCGCGCTACTAACAAAGGGCTGAAAGTAAACGTTAGCAGCGGCGGCCTACAAGTGGCGGTAATGCTCGAACGCGGCCTATAGCGAAGCCTCGTCGTTGTTCGAGTCGTTAGGATTTGAGTCGCTAGAATTTGAGTAGTAGCGGTACGCCAAATAGCTGAGCGCTCCACCGAGTGCACCAACCGACACGCCTAAGGCAATTTTCCCAAGCGTAATTCCACCTTCTTCAGTCGCAGCTTGCACTTCTGTTTTTGCTTTTGAGCGAGCAGTTCGTGAGACTTCAAAGCCCCCATCACTCAGAGAATAATCGATCGGATAGTCAGGGACTTTTCCGGCATCAATTGAGACTTGGTGAGACAGTGCTTCCATCTCTGAATTCTGACTTCCGGTGCTGTGGCCTGAGACCATAAAATCGCGAGACGATCCTGATCCATTATAGCCACCTGCTTTTATAACGCGAGCTCGCTGTTCCGGCGCAGAGTCATTGTGCTGTCGTTTTTCTTTTCTTGATCTTGGCATCGTAAGTCCTCCTATAGATTTCACTAACTCCACAGTGTAGTCGTGAACTACGTCTCTGGCGGTTTAGTTTTGGAGAACTTCGTTCTTAGAGATGTGAATTAATCTTTATTTCTTCAGAGGCAATTCTACATGAACGGTCACTTCGTCATCGACGCCGACGCCCATGTACTTTATGCCCTTGATATTGAAGTCAGAAAGCTTCATCCGAAATTTAGCGGTGAGTTCGCTACCCTTGATTGAGTAGGTACCGATGACGTCTTTTTCAACTCCGCGATATTTGATTCTCCCTCTGCCTTTTCCGCCCCTGCCGATCGCTTTGACTAAAACCATCTCAGGATATTTATTCACTTCGAGATACTTTTCGCGAGCATGCTTGTCGCGAAGAGATAAGCCAGTAGTTAAGTTTTTAAGGTTCACTACAACATTCTCAGCTGTGACCGTGTCACCCTTCATAGTCGCAAAACCCCTGACATCTTCAGTTTTCGCTTTGAAATCACCAGCTGGTGTTAGTGCAACATCAACAACCGCACCTTTTGCACAAACCAGAAGTGGGAACAATATTGCGATCATTGTGACGAAGAAAGTTTTCAAGCGAGTCTCCTAGTTGTAATCATAACTATCTGATCGGACGAAAGACCTAGAGGCTGTAGCTGCCTGACCAGCGCCATATCGTATTCCCACGTAAATCGGGGCTGGCGATCGACTGAATGAGGGTGAATTTTCGAGTCAAATCGAAACGAGTGATGAACTCTGGCGCATAGAGCACCTTATTCAACTGCTTGGTTTGAAAAGATGAGTCATCAGTCTTCCAGTCCGCAGAGCGGTTGCCGACGATCATCCCACCGCCAAAACTGATTTTTGAATTGATACGATAGTTCGCTGCTAGCTCGAGAAAAGTTAGTGTCCATGAACGTTTCAATGCTCGATATGTCATGAGATTGTTGAAGCCACCTGCTGATGCCTTCCCTGCTCCGATGCCGCCACCCACTAAATACACCCAACGATTTTTTGTCCACGTGTGATCAACCAATGCAGCTAGGCCCGCGTAATTTGCAAAGCCCACATCTTTTTGATTCGACTGTGTGATTTGAAGAGACTCGCTGAAACTCATGTAGCCAAGACCGACAGAAAATTTCTTCGCAGCACCAACTTTGCGCTTTACAGAGCTCGCAGCTGGCGCCTGCTGTGAATACACATTTTGAGAAAATCCAACTACCATGGCTAATGTAATAAACAGCTTACCAAGATACATGCACTTGTCCTTGCAAACGTGTTGAATCCGGAGTTGCCGTCAATGGACTGTAGCGTTTAGTCTGAACCATTCCCAAACGCAATTCTGTGCGCTGTAATGGGAACATCAAAAAGCCGAGCGCCCATCTGTTAACTTCTCTGCCCGTTGATTTCAACTCCACTTGATGTCGTTCAATTGAAGATTGAATGTTGTAACCGCGACCAAGTCTGATGGTCGACTGTAACATTCCATAAATTCCATCTGTGGCAGCCGTGCCGGCCACAATATTTTGATCGGTTCGCATTCCAACTTCTGCGAGGATTGATGAGCCGTGAACATTCGGGATTCCAAGTCGATTGTGAATCGCAAGTCTCCGACTCTTCGCCTGATCGCTGTTTGCCTGCATGACCGAGAAGCCAAATTTATTTGTTTCACTCGTGAGATACTCGCCCATGAATGAAGCTCCCTGGCGCTGCTCTACGTCGGGCTCAAAAAGGTTTCCAATGTAAGTATGAAGTGTTGCGTCCCACTTTTCTTCAAACCATTGCGCCATTACCCCATGCACTTGATCATCATATCCAAACCCCATAGTTCGATCGTAATCGCGAGAGATTGACGTGTGGTCATTAGTTCGCAAGCCAAAGGCAATGTCCATAAGGCCTGCGGCGACGAGAAGTTTTTTTGCTGGAAAGAATCGGAAGTAATGCTCACGTGAGACGGTACTTACAGGCTCGCCGGCTTCATAGTACGGGTAGTTTTTTTCATGGGTGAATCCGTAGTTCACGACAAAAATTGTGCGGGCGCTTTCGTCAGCAGCAAAAACCAAATTGAGATCTCGCTGCATACGAATCCATCTTTTTCGAGCAGTCGGAGTTCCGGGATCAACCTCATCGTAAATGCCTCGATACTTCAGACTCGGTCGAATCCAAAACGGAAGGTTAACTCCAGGAATGAATTGCGATTGCTCAGCAATCTCTTCGTCGGTTTTCGTTTTTCTTGTCCAAAAATTTCGAGCGGCAATTTCTTGAGAGAAAAGTGCGCGTCCATAATCCGTTAACGGACCATTTCCGTGACTGTTGTAGTGGCAGCTGATGCACGTGTTGTAACCGTAACTGATGAAGTCTGGGTATGCGAGAGCGGTGCTTGAGATGAGGAACGCAAGTAAACTTATCAATTTTGCCATTTGCAAAATTGGACCACTAGCCAAAGCGAAGTTGAACTACTTTGTGCGTTTAATGCGGGGCATGGATTAAGTGCGTTTCTCGATGGACGAACGCCAAACCATTTTCGAGCATGAAACTAAGATCGAGGGCATTTTCGGTTGCGTAGCCGAGGGTCGTATTATCGAAGATACACCAAACTGTGCTACCTGAAGCGTAAGTCTTGCTTATCTGTTGGGCGATGCGATCGAGCAATTCGGGAGAGTAGCTGCTCCGGTATTTATCGGGAGTGCCGTGGAGCCTCAAATAACTTACAAACTCAACTTGGGCCCTTAACGTCTTCGGCATACGACAAAGTTCCGGGTCTGCAAGTACCTTATTGATTGAATATCCCGTGAGCAAATCGGCAGCCTCGCGCGACACCCAAGTTTTGTTTCGAGGCTCGAGTACAACTTCTCCCTCATAAACGTGACGAAGCTCTCTAAAAAAGAGATCCGCGATATGTCGACTAAATTCGAGCGAGCCCGGGAGCTGAATGAGCAAAGTCCCAAACTTTTCTTCTAGCTGCATCACTCCATCGAGCGATTCTTTGAGCTTGTCGCCCGTTTCTGCAAGGCGCTGCTCATGAGTGAAATACTTATTTAGCTTTACTGCGAACCTAAAGTCCGATGGCACCATCTCGGCCCATTTACGATAAGTTTCGGGCTTGTGATCTCTATAGAATGAAGAATTGATTTCTGTGGCATTTAAAAATCTTGAGTACTTTTCGAGATTACTCCCCTCACCCACAAAGCGACTTCTCACTTGCGGAGGAAGATCCCAACCTGCCGTACCGATATAAATTTTATGTTGCGTCACAGGAACCCCATCCGAAGTGCGACCCAAACTTCGCCGCAGTGACCAATCTAGCACGCCCTAAACTGGCCACCCTTATGCAACGAAAAAAGCAAAAGGAGAATCACAGCATGCTAACTCAATGTGAACCAACTAACCCCGTCCTGCAGCTCAGACTCACCGAAATGGAAACTCGCGAAAGTATACTCGAACACTTGAAAGATATTTCCGAAGGTCGCCTTTGGAAAAAAGCGGGACACTCATCGCTACAAAAATATTGTGAAAAAGAACTTGGCTACTCTTCGAGTGAAGCTCGAGACTTACTCACTCAAATTGGTGAGATTATTCCCAGCTCGCAACTTGTTTCGCAGGATCCAGCCGTTCAGTTTCGAATCGATGTACTGAGAAACTGGCGTAAGCACAAAGCAAAAGCGCTAGAAATTCCGGCGTATCAAGTAATATCGAACCGAACCTTGCTCGCTCTCGCCGAACGAGCTCCGAGTACACAAGAGGGCTTACTTACTATTTACGGAATCGGTGAGAAAAAATCAGAGGCCTACGGCCTTGAGATTCTTGCGTCGTTACAGAACATCTGACACAAAACATCTAACACGAAAGAAATAAAGAAATTAGTGCTACCCACATATCTCTGAGGGTAGCACTTGGTTTTCTGCCGCTTAACGGAAGAAAAGAAGCCAAAGTACGACAACTAACCCAAGTGGAACACCTGCAAACCACATGAGAGCTGGTACCGCAATCGCGCCTTTTTCATTTAAATTTTCCATATATCCCCCTTCGAAAACAGTTTTATGATAGCTAGGACTAAAAGTACCCAAAGTTAAGCGAAGAGCTTGTAGCTTTATCTATACACACTTTTAGTCCCTGACGTCGCCACTGCTGTATTTATCGACGAGCTGTCGTAAAAATGCTTTATAAGTTTTCACAACTGCTTCGCTCCCGCGGTAGCAGCTAAAATCTGGATCAAAATTTCTATCGAATTCGTCGTTTAGTGCATTTACCGTCGCGTAATATTTATTGAAGCGAAAAATCTCGGGACAGACAGCGCCTTCAGTTTTCTTGTATGCATTGGTGGTGACGAGGTCAAGCCGCACGAACTCCTCAGGAGTAAGCTGACCTGTCTTCGTTGTTTCGCATTCGTTGACCGAGAAAATTCCGCTGTTAGCCCTGACTCTAAAGTCAATCTGAGCACAGCCTTGCGACTCATCTTCTTGTTTCATCATGAAGGTTCTAGCTTCAATCCACTCCCCGGTAGCTTTCGGATATTCGGCTGGAGTTTCCTGAGGCGAATTTGTTTGATCGCTGATGTTCTCGTTGTCATCGCTTGAACAACCAAAACTAAGAACGAAAATTAATGCTAAGAACGCGAATTTTGCTGACCTCATCAAGCCTCCTGATAACGAAGCTTATTAATATTTAGTGTGAAGCTCTGCTAATATTCGTTGTCTTCGAATGAACTCTCGTTCACAACTTGGACAGCCGAAAATACCCATCAAATTCGCTACTTACGCGCTTCACTTCGAAAGTGTTTAATCTTCTTACGAATTGTCCTTTGTCAAAAACGAACTGTCTTAGATTGCTACGTTGATTTCGACTATATCTGAGCTCATTGGCTCGCTTTAATACGCAGGAGTGGTTCTCGCTTTGCAGTTAGTTACTGCAACGGGATCTGCTTGGGGGAATTTATGGGACAGTTATTGAAGCGAATTAAAAAAGATCGAAGTTTGCGCTTAGATGCACACCCTGGAATGTATAGCTGCGCTGTTCGTTACACTGCCTTGGGAAATGAAAATACACGCTGGGCACAGTTCGGCGATATTTCTGAAACCGGAATGAAACTCATTTCAGCCAAGCCTCACGAAACCGAAGTCGGAGCGATCGTCGACGTGAATTTTTCTTTGGTAGGTGGTGCACGCGAAGTCACTCGCAAAGCTCGAGTTGTGCGACAAGGGAATGAATTTGTTTTAGGACTTCAGTTCGTGCAGAACTCTGAAGATTTCAAATATGTATTCTGGCAACATGCTAGCTTCGTAAATCGTCTTTCATGGGCTTGGCCACTTGAGCGATCACAGAAATGGTTTGCTGAACACAAGATCGGCCTACGCATTGCTGTCACAGCAATGACCTTCTTTGTTTTCACAGCATCAGTTATTTATCTTTTTTCGGATGAGCATGCTGGACGAATTCGAAGTTGGGGCGATGCCAATCACTTCAACCAAGCGAAATAGTTTATTTGTAGGGCGATCCCTGATAGGTCCAAATGCGGTTCTTTAGAGCGGCTGGCGTTAGCATCGCTACATAGCTCGCATAGCGCTTCATTCTTGCAAAGCTTTTCATGCCCCACGGATAGTGATTTAAAAGAATTTCGGCATCTAACTTATTAAAGAAGTAATCGAGAATCAGCGCGATGATTACGAGATCATCGAGCTGACCTAAAATCGGAATCCAATCGGGAATAATATCAAACGGTGAAATTACCAAGGCAATGAGTGCTAGTAGCACTTTCTTATCTCTCGGTGGTATTCGCTCGTCGTTAGCGACATCCTTCAAAAACTGAAGGATGTCTTTTCCAAACTTAAACAATGATTATCCTTGTGAAGAGCTCAACTTAGCTCGGCTGTACATTGGGCAAAATCCGCTCACTCCGCGATTCACCAAGCTTAGCGCAGTCCCGCCAGAAAGCAACGATGCCCAACGGCGATTTTTGATTGAGCGATAAAGTAAGAAAGCTCCTAGAGCAATCGATGCATAGCGCTCATACTTTCCAACGTTCACTGGCGACGCGCCGGCGATGTTGTTGGCCACTCGGTGAGGCATAGCTTGAGCACTTAGCGGATTAAAACCTGTTTCGATTCCCATCAAATTCATTCTGCTTACTCCATGTTAGGAAGTTAATTACCCAGCAGGTAAATCAACATAAATGAAAAATGATAGCCTGAAATTTCGGTTAAACCTGTATGCATTTCAGTACACGGTTGTGCCTAAAATCTCACATTCACGGCTAGTAGTGCCAAGGAAATTTCGAAAAATCCTTTTCGCGCTTTTCGACAAACGCTTCGCGACCTTCTTGAGCTTCTTCAGTTCCATAAGCCAAACGAGTGGCTTCACCAGCAAAAATTTGCTGACCCACAAGGCCGTCATCCAGAAGATTGAAACCAAATTTAAGCATCCGCATAGCTGTCGGGCTTTTTGAATTCATCTCTTTAGCCCACTCGAGCGCTACCCGCTCAAGATCTTTATGCGGAACTGCGGCGTTTACCATCCCCATTTCAAAAGCTTCTTGTGCTGAGTAGTTGCGGCCAAGGAAGAAAATTTCTCGTGCGCGCTTTTGCCCAACTATTCTTGCAAGGTACGCAGAACCGTAACCAGAATCGAAACTCGCAACGTCAGGATCAGTTTGCTT
>JAYSYM010000339.1:0-1428 GCA_043727635.1 Bdellovibrionales bacterium
AGACGAGCGAGGTTCCCACTTCGCTCCGACAACATTGAACTCCTACTTCCGAGTCGCGTTGATTACATACTCCTTGAGCGCCAAGATATCGATCACGCATTTTTACACAACTACACGGCGCGAGCACAATTGAGAACTGACTACGGAGATGCGGCAGCAGCTTTTTTTGAAGGTGCCGCCGATGTGCCGCTGATTCTTCCGACTCTCGATGTAATTCCGATTTCAATTTCGCCAAAAGAAATTTATCAGCTTCAATCGCCGTTGCGATTGACTCCGCGACATTACCGTCGAAGAACCGTTGCAGGTTTACTGACTGTGCCGATAGGCGAGTGGATTTTTAGAGCAGCGAGCCGATATGATGCGCCACTTGGCTCGGCGAAACGCCTAACGACTTACTCTGGGCAATCAGTTGCTGGAATCGAGCGAAGCTTTACGATTTCTAATGATGTCGTGACCTTCATCTTGCAAGGGGCAGTAGTAAATGCACCTGAAAGCACTAGCTTGGTTTCGATCCAAGACTTACTTGATAAATCGATACTCTTAGCTATGCGTTGGCCGATGGGAGATTTGTGGGCCACTCAGCTTTCGGCGCTGAGGAGCGGAAGTGACGATTCGATGTTTTACACCGCACAGTTTACCAGAACGTTCGCCACTCACTGGAGTGGCCGAATGTTATTTGAAGTGCTTGAAGGCCCGCCACAGTCAGTGTTGGGCATCTTTGATAAGAATGATCGAGTCTCTCTCGAGATTCGACGGACTTTCTAGTTTTCAATCCAGTTTAAAATAAAGCTTTTTGAGTTGAGCCATTTGATCGAAGAAAGTTTGTACGAGCCAGTTTGCGCTAACTCAATGACCGGAAACTTATAGGTGCCGGATAACTTCGGTTGTGCGCCAGTAACAGCCGCTAAAATTTTGTCTTGTGGCGGGTCACTGTCTTTATCAAACTCTTTTGCGTACTCAGGTCCATACTTAATAGTAGTAGTGAGGGGAGTAACAGTGGTGTTGTACGTCACTCTTCCATTGCCAACAGTCACGCCGACTTCCGCAGATGTTTTTCCTCTGATAACAAGCCAGTTCCACCATTGCTTTTCTCGGTAAGATTGAGCGACACCATTTAAATCAAAAGTAGTTTTTAATTTATTCGCAGCCGTCAAAGTTAGACCTTCGAACTTCGGCTTGAACATTGTGAGCGGGAATGGATTGTTCTTCGGATACTTCGTGAGATCCTTCCAGCCAAAAAATTGTTTCACGCGATCTTGCATAAGCGCATGGAATGACGGAACAGCTTGTAGATCAGTCTTCACAGAAGCTGCCTGAGCATTGAGTTCTGAGCGAATGATTTGTTCAAGCAACTCTTTACCAGCTAAGAATGAAGGTGTCGTTGTCGGAAGGCCGTTGAGGATCTCAGCAGACGGTAGCGCAACTGGC
>JAYSYM010000340.1:0-1427 GCA_043727635.1 Bdellovibrionales bacterium
TGCCGCCGAGACCACCACCAATTGGAGACTCAGACTTAGTTCTTAAGTGGAAACCCTTAGTGGGTCGCCAAAACTTTAAGTGCGCGCGGAAGAGCTCAAATTCTGGCTGAGTGTCGGTGATTGCAGCCTCAAGATTCGGATATTCCTTTTTCGCTTTTAAATCATCGCTTTCAAGAACGATTTTTAGATCTTTGCGCTCAGTGAGCCAACAATGTGTGAAAATATCGATCGCAACGTTCACCGTTACTGGATCATCGAGGAAGAGATATAGCGGCCAACAGTCGAGTGTTCCGCCTGCTAAATCGACTCTTGTAGGTGAGCGCTCATAAATTTCGTTCATGGAGTTGCTTCTTTCTTTGCAGCTGCGACAAACAATGATTTCAGCGGAAGTTCTTCGATCTGTACCTGCTTTAGCGACAACACATACTTCGGAACCTTACTGGTCGTTGCGTAATAAAACTTTAAACCTGTGTTAGCTGGATCATCAATTTTTGGTCGATACTCGTCGCCCCAGACTAAACGGATCAGTACTTCGCCTTTTTCATTCTGAACTTCGATTTTGTTTTTGGAAGGTGTTAAGCCTTTGGCTCTCTCGCTCAAATAACCAGATGCCTCGATCCGCGAGATCGCTTTCACAAGCTCGTCTACTTGTAAGTTAGAAAGAGCTAGATCTGACGAGCTTTCGACTTTTGCCCACTTTCCATCTTTCTTCTCAGCAAAAAGTTTCAAGTCAGGCATCGCAATTCGAACTTTTGTTGCTTGAGTAGGATCAAATTGGAATGGGTATCGGCGGTCGTAGAAATCTTCACGCGTCCGTTCAGCAACGTTTAGAATTGCTGAGTAAACTTTTACGACACCGCTTAAGTCAGAGCTTGTTGCCGTGCCATACCGCTTATCACCGTCAGCCGACTTCGGCGTTAGGAGAAGCTTAAAGTCGTATGGCTTATTCTCTTTAATACCAGACAAGTGAGTTTCAACTTGTGGCGACGCAAGTCCATATCGTGAAAGGTCAGTCTTCATTTCAGAAATGAAATCTAAAATTTCTAGATTGATGAGCTGAAATATAAAGCCTTCGACCAAATTGTTTTCAATTGGAATTTCTGACTTAGGCACCGACTGCCACTCACCGTCGACTTTCTTTAGCTCAAGACGAGGTTTACCTGATACTTTTGTGACGACCCGATCCCACGCCTCAAACAGTCCACGCTTAACTCTTTTGCTTCGAAAGTCGCTTGGCTTCTTATCTACGTAAGCACTCCAAACATTCGAAACGATGTAAGTTCCGGGCTTGTTCGTGATATTCGCGTAGAGACTGCCGTCGTAAGCCTTTATCGAACCAATCTTTGCCTGAACATCTTCACCCGAAAGAGTCGTTAACGTGACAGAACCTTTTGGCTGCTGAGGCAAAAGCTTACGGACTCGAGCAG
>JAYSYM010000341.1:0-1421 GCA_043727635.1 Bdellovibrionales bacterium
GAAGGCTCAAACGGTATTTTTTCTGTTTCACTCTTGTGAGCTTTACGTCGGGCCTCAAGCTGCTCGGCGGATGGCAAAGTCTTTTCGAGGGCTAGGACGTTGTTGATGGCGGCGCGCTCAAAAAATTCACCTTTCTTGGCATTGTTAATGTACCAGGTGTACTGCTCCGAAGCTTCTTTGTGCTTATCCATATCAAAAAGCAATTCACCATAATAAAAACGCATCTGCGCATACTGATGAGCGCGCACGAAATACTTCAGGTAAAGTGCGTAACTCGCCTCGGCTTCGGCTTCAGAATATTTAGCGTGCGAGTTTTGCGCGCTTTGATGCACTTGCAGCGTTCGATTCCTTAAAATTAACTCTTGCTTGACGAAAAGCTCATTCACCACGTTTTGATTTTTGGCATTCGCACGAGCCCAATCGCTTTCGGGGCCAAATTGGGTGATCCAATTAAAAAGTTCACCTTTTAAGGTTTTTACGTCTTCGGTGTTTAGGTATGCTTCAACGATTTGTTTTTGGTAATCACCAGCTTTTTCAGCTAACGGCGCGCGATCAATCAGGCGCTTAAAAATAAACTTTGCCCCTTCGCGCTGACCGGAATCTCCATAAAGATAAGCGAGCTGCTCAAGCATTTTTGCGGCAATGGACTCTTTTTGTGAGACGCGCATAAAATCCGACTCGGCCGATTCGTACTTTCCACTTTCGGCGTAGAAGGGCACGTAGTCTTTTAACGCCTCACTGGCTAATCTGATTTTGTTTATTCCACGACTTCCCTCATCTTTATCACGTGTTTCAGCTTGCATACTTAGAAACACCACGCGCTCGAGGGCTTTGAGCGAAACATCCACTCGGTTGAGGCGAAAATAGCACCATGCGGATTTATAAACTGCGAAAGTGTGAAGACGCGTATGACGACGCTGAATGACTCTCTCGTAACTATTGAGCGCATCTTTCCATTTTTCATTCTCGAAATAAAATTCACCCAGAGCAAAGTAGCTCTCAGAAACGTATTCGGAATTTGGATGTTCTTTGATTAAACGCCGGTAACTAGCCTCGCCGGCTTTGGTATTCCCTAACTGAAAGTGAGAGTAACCAAGGAAGTAAAGGGCCTGATCTACTTTGCGATCACTCGGGAAATCTTTCAAAAACCAATCGTAAAGTTGCACCGCGTTTTTAAAGAACACATCGGCAACTCCGGAATCAAACTTCGGCTTGATTGCCGTCTTTTTTTCCTGATAAGCATTTAACTTTTTATCGTACTCATCTTGCATGCGGAACTCGATAACTCGAGATTTTTCGACGTAACGCTCGGCTAGACGCAACCAGATTTCGCCACGGTTTTGGCTCCGACGATACTGTTGCGACAACTTGTAGAGTCGCTTTATCTCCTCATCAACGAGGCGTTCGTACTTAGCTTCCAG
>JAYSYM010000342.1:0-1416 GCA_043727635.1 Bdellovibrionales bacterium
GGTGAACCATCTCATTGCGCGCTCTTGTTGGGCTGGGTCTTTTGAAACCCGACCATTGGCGGTCAATTCAAGTTCTGGCGCATTGACCATTAGATCCTCTTCCCAAGTTCTTCTTACGAACTGATAGATGCCCGCAGCTGAAGATTCCGGATTCTTCGCATCCCATTTTCCGCCCGATTCTATCTCTCTGATGATATCGATTTGGTCTTCAATTTCGTCAGAAAGCGGCGCACCGACTGACGAGAACTCAGCCGACTCAGGTGCGAACGGTTGCACTTCGTCTTTGATCTCGATCATTTCATCAACGAACTCGTCATCAACCTTGTCACCTTCTTCAGCTTCTTCGTTGTCTTTTGCGAACTCGTCGACTCGATCAGAGAACTCACCGATCATTGACGGACGTTCCCAATCGTCGGTTAACTCATCGATCTCGTCTTCGACTTCTTCAACTGCGTCAGCCATTTTGAAAAGTGCTGTCACCGGAATTGGCATGAAGTATGAGAATACAAACGCCGCAGCTTTAGTTTCTTTAAGTGTAATGTCGCGATCACCTTTGATGATATCCATGAAGTCAAAGCCGACTTGCAATACATCTTTGATATTCTCAGCCGCACCGATGATTGGTGGCGCTACAGTTTTATCGCGACCGTACTTGTCTTCGTAGTTCATTGCGTAGTTGATGTCTCGAGTGAACGGCGCGGATCCGAATGTTGCGTCCCACATCGCTTCAGGTCCAAGATACTTTACCCAATCTTTTGACATATCCATTAGATGTTCTTTGTCGTCAGGGAACTCAAACTCAGGCAGCTCGTAGCCGCGCATCACATCCATGAACAATCGACCAGCCGCCACAGTCGCCATAATCACAACCGCTTCGCGTGTGAAGTGCATACCGCGCTGAGTGTATGACAACTCTTCGTTAGTGAGAGCTTGGCGCATTTTACGCTGTGATCGTTTGATGTTATTTAAAGCGTTACGAGTATCGTTAAAGAACATTGTCCACAACGGCATCTTCTTTTGAAGCTCCGCTTTGTCGACCATCGAACCAGTTGTTAGATTTAAACTTACAACTTGCGCCGCGTACGCCTTAGCTCGGCTATCGCGTTCTTCTTTGCTCATCGCCATGACCGTAGTTTGATCGAACCCCGGCGCATCACCCGCAAGATACTGAGTGTAGGCCGCAACAGTGACTAATGACTTCTGCCATGAGTCCATGAACGAAAGTCCGTTGTAACCAAACTCTACTACTGACTCTCTCATTTGATCTAAAGGTCTCAGGAACTTAGGCAAGAACTTGTAACGCTTACCGTTTTGTTTTGAGATTGGATCGCGTGCGTTCTCATCGATGTCGGCGCGGTTCATGCGAACTGCCGGATTGATTTCAGCCGCGAGGTCAGTGATATATTTTAATTGCTT
>JAYSYM010000343.1:0-4620 GCA_043727635.1 Bdellovibrionales bacterium
GCTCTTTAATCGTTAATTTTTTCTCTGCAAAAATAAAAAAGGCGTTCTTTCGAACGCCTTCGCTTCAATCCAAATTGCAGTTGCCGATTACGAGCAGAACTTTTTGATAGCTTCTTCGTTGATTACTGCGCGTAATTTTTTGTCTGGGTGGTTAGCCATCTTATCAGTCATAGTCTTCAATGCTTGGTCAAGTGAGCTTGAGCGAGCTTCGTCGCCGAAGATCTTGATTGCTTCAGCTGCTACCGCTTTCTCGTCTTCTTTCCAGCTGCGAGCTTTTGAAGAAACTTGAACTACCAAGTTATAAACTGTGCGCTCTGTAGCTGTTAATTGGTCTGAAGTTTCAGTGCTAGCTTTAACTCGGTTATTAAGATCAGGGATCTTAGCAAGTGAGAGTAGGGCGCCAACTTGTGCGTCGTCAATCAACGCGTTGTTGCCAGCTTGTTTTGAAACAGCTAGATCGCGAAGTGCTTTCGCAACCAATTTATCGCTGATTGCTAAGTCTAAAAGTGCTTCTTTATCTTTACCAGCTAAGCTAGTACCGAAGATCTTATCCAGACGCTTGCTTGCGCCGGCGCGAACTAACTCTTTAGAAGAGCGAGAACCAGCTTCTTTAGCTTTTGCAGCTTCTTCGCGAGCTACTTCTGCACGAGCCTTGCCGCCTTCTTTACCTTCGCGACCTGGAACTGCGTGAGCTTGTGATACTACCGATACTGCTACTAGCGTGAACACGATCTGTTTAAACATCTAAAACCTCCAAAAAAATAACTGTCTAATTTATTTACAATCTAATTTTCTATCGACACTTGTGGGGCTATCCTCTGCTTTATCCACATCTGCCGTTTAATTTTTAACGTCACCTATTACTTGTGCCATTTCCATGCCTGGCTTCTTAGAGAAGATCAGAGACTTCAGGCAAGCCCTCTAAATTAACGGCTCTGATAACGCCATTATACGTTTCCGTCTCGCCAACCACTTGCTCCATATTAACGAGCAACTGTTCAGCGACGTTTTTCGCCGTTCCTTTTAGAGTCGTCTTTGCTACCAATTCTTTAATTTCAGACATGTTCTTAGTGATCGCCTTAATCAGGCGGAGAGTTGCCACTTGAGCCGCTGGATCACCTGCAGACTTCACTTGACCGATTTGCTGAGGAGTAAATTCGATCTTTACGTCATCAACCTCAGCTAAGTCTGCCATGAAGTCTTCAGATTCCTTTTCTTCATCGGCCTTCTCAGCCGATTCTTCGTTGATCGTTCGAAGGATCACATCTGTCGCTTTGCGAACTTGTTCAGCTTGAGAGAAAAGCGCAACTGAGAGAATCAAATTGCGTTTATAAGTGTTGAGAGCTGACTCCATCTCAGGAGTTGGGATCATTCGTTTTAAGAAGTCGCGGTAGTACATACCTTCATCGCGGATCGACCAGCCTGTTCCGTAGTGAACTTTGCGGCCTTTGCGGTTGATGTATTCACCTGACGTGAAGCGCGGAACGAAATCTTTGAAAACTAATTCACGATAATTTTTGTGAAATTCGACAAGCGCTTGCTTCGCCTGAGGTTCAACATTCGCTGTCCAGTACTTGAGGAAAGGCTTTTCACCAGTAGAAGTCGCAAGGAATTCGGGACGGATGAAGTTCTTCACTAATGGAAGCATTCCGTGATGAATCTCATTGTTAACGCTGAACTCGCCAGTATTAACGTTGAAGAAGGTTCGCAAGTCGATGTTTTGTTTTTCTGCTGAGCGACCGCCAATAAATTCTTCAGCTGCGGTAGAAACGTTGTGAACTTTCGATCGCTTTGGAATACGGTTACAAACATTCGCGTCAGCAAGTGAGTCGACAACTAATCGTGGTGGCAAGAATCTCCAGCCAAAACCTGGAGTGAATTCTATTAAGCTCATCTTCTTAAATGTTTCTGTAGTCTTCTTATCGTTGTAGTTCCATAAATTCATTATTTTCGAAGTCAGAGTAGTTTGTGCTGATCGCTCAGCTGCTCCGCCTTGTGCTCGTGGTCCGCAAACCATTGATGCAAGTAAGTAATCTGCCATTGTCGGCGTGTAAGCTTGTTCATAACGCTTTGGAGTGCTCTCGCGAGCCAATTCAGAAACGATGTGTTTATTTGTTCCGAGTTCGCGGTGGTAGTAATCGTAGCCAGCAGTTGTAACAACGTAATCGATAGATTTTAGGTTTGAATACAAGTGATACATGAAGCCGTTGAAATCCATTTTGTAAACATCGCCCGCGATTTCGTTGTAGAGACCTTTCGCTCCGCTGGCGATTAAGAAGCCAACTCCGCTACCGTTTTTAACGTTGGTTCCAACTTGTGAGAACAGCTTAAGCGCCTGAGATAATCTATTCGCACGAATTTCGTAAGAGATAGAATTCTTCTGTTCAGCAGTAAGCTTCGATGAATCTAATTTTTCTTTTTTTACTGCAGCTTCAAGTTCTGCTGCAGATAGATCGCGATAAGCTGCTTCAAGTCCGAAATTGATTTGGCGAAGCACGCGATCTTGCGACGGCGTAAGTGATTTAACGTTGCGTGCGTAGTAGTCGCGAATGCGAACTAATAATTCGCGTAGTGGATCGTTCGCAAGAGGGCCATTTTGCTTTTTAGAAAGCAAAGTTCCAACTCTGTAAACCGAGCTTTCGCGGCTTAAGAAGAGCGGTGAAGGATTCTCCCCGATATAACGATTCTTCGATTCACGAGCGCGGAACTCACGTACATCATCGATTACTCGATCGTACATCGCGTATGAAGACGTGTAAGCGCCTTGAAATTGTGCAAGAGCTTGTTGCCAGTTCGCGTGGTTAGCGTAAGGAATTTGAAGGTGGAACTGACGCATCTTTTGATAATGCAATCCAAGTTTCTTTAACAGCTCTGACGGGTCGTTCGCGCGTTGATCTTCGCGATCGACATAGCGAACTGGTTCCCACTTGCGATTAACAGCGTCGCCAATTTTATGTTCGAAACGATTAGTCATGTCTGCAATGTCATCGGCCTTTAAGGGCATTCCAGTTTTGCGGTCAAAGTAGGGCTGAACTAGTTCTGATCCTTTGATGAACATGACCATGCTGGCGATACGAACTACTAAACCACCTTGGGGGAATATCACTCTTCGGCCCCAAGTAAATCCAAGACCAATTCTGCCAAGCACAACACCAATACCACGAGTGTTTAAAACTTTCTTAGTGATAGCTTTTCCAAGCTTAGTATCGTTCACCAAAAATTTACCGAATGGAATTCCAGACATCTGAACGATGTTGGTAACAATCATCGCAGCAATGAGTGGAACATAATCTTTGATTTTTTGTTTTACGGCCCAGCGATCATAAGCTAGTTCGCAGGCTTCTAAAATTTCTGGAGAGTCCGGAGCTAACGTAATTTTCTTTCCGCCAACCATCTTGCTGATCTTCTTCGTTCCGAAGCGACCGATACACATTTTGAATTCTTTGTCGTGCCAGAGCTCAGTGAAAATAGTCTGAGCCATGAAGCCTGCTGACATACCGATTTGCGGAGCAACGTGACCGTAGAAAATTCTTTTCACACGAGTCATGTCTTTTAAGTCTGTTCCACCGAGCATTCGAAGCTGATCGAAGAAGTGAGTCGTCTGTCGGTTCACAAGCATAAAGCTATAAAAACCAACTGCTCCTACCGGATCTTTAAATGAGTGATGGAAGAATTGCTCTAATGCTGCCGGGTTTTTCGAAGTGAGTGGATGGTTCAGTTCAACAGCCGCCAACATACCCATCGCTGCGTAGAATGTTCCAGCTTCTGCGGGAAAGCTCATTAAAGTTTTGCCAGCGATCTTCGGGGTAGCTTTAGCAGTGTTCCAAGCGGCAAGAATCGCTTTTGGGCTCGTGCGCTTGCGCTCTTCGACTGTACTGTTTGAATCGTAAAACGCTTGAGCGTTAACCTTCTCTTTTAAATCGGCTCGTTCAACTTGAGTAGGCTCAGCAGCAGTCAACTTAGTGAGATCTCCTTTGCCGTCGTCTTTAACAATCGTTAAGCCGTTGTGACGTTCAGAGAACGGTAAATCCAATTGCTCTTGCAATGGCAGACTCAATTGCTCGGCTTCGTTCTGCGCAACAGCCTTAAGCGGGCTAAACGCGATAGCGAAGATAAGTACCCAGCGCTGAATCAAATAGAAGAATGTAGCAAGAGTGTGTTTCATTACATGGGTACTTGTGCAAGGAGGAGACCTGCTCGAAGTGGGTGTCTCATAATGAGAATGCTTAGTCGTATTGTGTAGTTAACTCACGAAAGTGAGGACTCTTCGAGGAGGTTGGCAGCAGCTGAGTACGGGAGAACAACTCTCGTCACTCAGCTGTAAATTGCTTAGACACTACTATTTGCCAAAGATTGCTTTGCAGGCTCCGCCTTTGACTTCAGCCGAAACCAAACTTAGTTCGTAAGCCGTAAGGTCGCCTTCATTTGCTTTCATCAAAAGAGTTTTGATCGATGTTCGCTCTTTGTTTCGGAGATTCTTTACCGACTTTGAAGCGTCTTTCTGTTCGATTAGCTCAAGCTTTTCTGCAGCGATCGCGTACTTCTGCGCACCTGGCATCCAGTTGTCGCCAAGGAGTGTATTGCGCAAACGACTGATCGCAAGAGTAGCGATTCTGAAAT
>JAYSYM010000344.1:0-4619 GCA_043727635.1 Bdellovibrionales bacterium
GACCCCGTAAAAGTGACTCAAGTTAGGACGGGTGCCCTCCGATAAGTTGTATGTCCCGGGGGGGAATGAATGAATAAATCTAATAATGTCATCGACTTAAAGTCGCGTCTTCAGGCTAAAGCAGGAACAGAGAGTAAAAAGAAAAATAACTCTGCAGCAGCTCCGGTAGTCGACATGACGGAACGTCGTAACGAGATCCTCTCTAGCGAACGTCGTACGGTACGCCGAACGATTCTGTCGGAGTTTGTAGGCGCTTGTATCGTGGTCCCACAAAAAGGACTTCAAAAAGTAGCTCTTTACGATATCTCTGAAAATGGTCTCGCATTTGATATGGATCCTGAGCTCGGCCAATTCACTAACGGCGAAGAAGTTGCGATGCGAGTTTACCTCAATCACCAAACTTACTTTCCGTTTATCTTAAAAGTGGCTAACGTCCGCTTCATTAACGACGAAGGTGTTCATCGCCATGGTGCTAACTTCATTAAGGGAAGTGTGAACGACGAAGCTCTTCATCATTTCGTAAAGTTCATTGAGACGGTAAGCGCAAGTCTCCACACTGATCACGGCGACGTGATGGTCTCGAATTTACGGAAGTAAATTCGAAGGCAAGAAGCCAAGATGCCATGAAGTGTAAAGGTTAAAAAGGCAGCATTTCGCCGACGGTGAATGACATAAGCAATGGCTGCCCCGTTCCCAACTTCCCAATTCGCTGAAATTCCTTGTTCTTTTCGACTGGTTAGACTGCAATGGAGGCAGCTCTTCATAGAGCAAGGAGGCCCGAGTTGCCAAACAGCCGTCACGTTGTAATCGATACGAACGTAATCCTTTTTGATGCCCAAGCCATTTTCAAATTCAAGGACGCCGATGTCTACATTCCAATTTCGGTGATTGAAGAGATCGATAATTTTAAACGCGATCTTGGTGAGAACGGCCGTAACGCGCGTCACTTCTCGCGGCAGATTGACGTTCTAAGAGCAAAAGGTCCACTCGCAAAAGGCGTTAAGACTGAAAACTCTGAATCACGAATTTTCGTAACCATCGACATGATGGTCGATGGAATGCCAAAAGAACTCAACGCTGACAAAGCTGATAACCGGATTTTGGGTACTGCACTTTACCTTCAAAAAGCCGGCAAGACGGTTGAGCTCATCACGAAAGATATTAACCTTCGAATCAAAGCCGATGTTTTCGGTGTTAATGCAAAAGATTACGAGCCAGAGCGTGTACCGGTTGATGAAATGTATCTCGGCTACGAAGAAGTTGATGCCGAAGCTGACACGATCAACGAATTCTATACGAATAAAATCATTCAAGGAAATCAGTTCAATTTAAAGAACAACGAATACGTTGTTATGAAAGATAAATCGAACGAGAACCACAGTGCGATTGGAAAATACAGCGAAAAAGAGGGCGGAATCATACCTCTTCTTCGAAGCGGCGAGAGCATCTGGGGTATTCACCCTCGTAACGTCGAACAAACATTCGCTATGGACTGTCTCCTTAACGACGAAATTATGTTTGTGTCGCTCGTTGGTAAGGCAGGAACAGGAAAGACTTTGATGGCACTCGCTGCAGGTCTTTACAAAACACTTGATGAAGGTCGCTTCCAGCGATTGCTCGTCAGTCGCCCGATTTTCCCAATGGGTCGAGACATCGGATACTTGCCCGGAGACGTTGAGCAAAAATTAAATCCTTGGATGCAGCCGATTTTCGATAACGTTGAGTTCTTGATGGGAGCAGACAAAAAAGCTGCCGGTCGCGCACAAGAATTGATTAACCAAGGCATGCTGAACATCGAGCCGCTTACCTATATCCGCGGTCGAAGTATTCCAAATCAGTATTTGATTGTGGATGAAGCTCAGAACTTAACTCCGCACGAAATTAAAACGATCGTCACTCGCGCGGGCCAAGGAACAAAAGTTGTTCTAACTGGCGATGCGTACCAGATCGATAACCCATACGTTGATAGCGCAACGAGCGGCTTAACGTACGCAGTTGAACGGTTCAAGGGCCAAAAGATTTCTGCACACGTCACGCTCCAAAAAGGTGAGCGTTCAGAACTTGCGGAACTTGCGGCTAACATTCTTTAGGAGAATCGATGAAGTCTTTAACATTTCTTTTTTCATTTATGTTCGCAGTGGATCTATTCGCTTGTGGTGCAAAGTACGAGTTGCAAACGGAGCTCGAAATCAACGGCAAAATAATTCGTCCAACGATCGTTGCAACTCATGGTGAAACTACGAAGAGCGAGAGCAAAGATGGCGACATCAAAACAACTTTGCAAGTCGTTGCGAATGAAATTTGGGACGAGAAGAATCAAGGTGATGCAGTTAAGTTAGAATTTAAAGTTTATCAAAGTCAGGGTCGAAGAACACTGATTGATTCAAAGTCTACGCTCAGCGCTCGTTTCGGTGAAGTTGCTGAGATAACCGTTGTTGAGAAAACGGCAGGGGCAAAGCCCCTGCGGATTAAAGTGACTGCGAAGAAAATTTAGATGAAGAAAGTTTTAGTCTTAGCGCTGGTTTCAGCGCTAATTGCTGCTTGTAGTTCTGCGAGCGTCGACAGCGATCCGACTGCGGATATGAGTCCGCAGCAGAAACGAATTTGGGCTTCGCCTTAGTGGTTGTGGCCGCCTGGGCCGTGGGCGTGACCGTGCTGAAGCTCTTCTTTCGTCGCATCTCTAACTTCTGAGATCTCAACATCAAAATTCAAATCTTGGCCAGCGAGCGAGTGGTTTCCGTCGACTGTGACGTGTGAGTCAGTGACATTCGTTACAACTACCATTTGCGCTGGTCCGCCGCCGTTATCAGCGTGAAAGCGATCGCCAACTTCTACATCTTTTTTAGGAATATTCTCGCGCGGAACTTCTACGATTAATTCTTCGCTGAACTCGCCGTAAGCTTGCGCCGCTGGTACGTAAACCGATTTTTTATCTCCGGCTTTAAGACCTTTAAGGGCGTCTTCCAGACCCGCAATAATTTGTCCAACACCCTCAAGATATGAAAGTGGTTCTTCGCCGAATGAAGACTCGAGAGTCTGGCCTTTGGCGTCTTTTAGAGTGTAGTGGAAGCTAACGACTTTTGGTTGCATGGGATTCTCCTGTATTCCTGGCCTTTAATCCTGGTCCTGAAACTAGCGGCGGCTAGACGTTAAGTCAAACAGAGTGTCTACCGATGAGACTGTAAGCGAAAAACTCGCGCGGACCCGCGTACTTAGTCGCTGAAGAAAAGGGGAAGGGTAGATGCTTTTACAGGGAAGTTTACAAGCAGTTTTCGACGCCCTCTACGAAATGGGAATCATTGATCCCGTTTTAAAAATGGATTGGAAAGAAGCGAAATCGAATCAATCTCATCAAATGAGATTTCAAGTTCGAAGAGCGATGGCGGTCGCACAACACTGCCAAAATGATGTTCAGCAATTAATAACCGAACTTGGAAGTTTCGACGACGAAACGCTTCAAGGCTTAGCAATGGAGGTGGCTCGTGAATACGCAGATTTTCATGCACGCACATCCTTACAGTAAGAGAAATTTTTTAATAGCACTGGTCTTTTTAGCTGATGTTGCCGCTGTCACGCTTGTGCCTTCAGCAGCTCATGCTGAATGGAAAGTCGATCTATCACGAAGACAAAAAGAGATTCGTCACAGTGATATGAATGGCGGAGCCTCAGGCGAAGCGTACCGGGAAACTACCAGCTCGCGAAGCCCAGCTTCATCGCAACCAATGTTTGCGAATGACGGACAATATGGCGGACAATATACAGAACCTCAGCAGGTGAAATGGCCAACAGCAGAGCTACCAGCCCCAGCGCCTCAAGCGACAAGCTTTGATGCCGGTGAGCAGGTGACTGAGCTTGTGATCATGAACACTCAAAAGGGTTTCGTCCCGAACACAGTTCGTCTACGCAAAGACGTAAAATACAAACTTCACGTCGTAAACGTAAATGAAAAAGAGAAGAACATCAGCTTCGTGCTCGATGGTTTCTCTGAGCATCAATCAACTTATTACGGAAAAGTGAAGAGCTTCTATCTTCAGCCAACTCGCGAAGGTGTTTACTCTTTCAACTGCCCTGAAACTTCTATCGAAGGTCGACTAGTTGTGTTTGCTCCTCCGGGTGCTGCCAACATTCGTACTCCTGCGAGCGAAGGAAAATAGAGAATGTCTTCGCAAGCTCCTCAGGCTCTCCAAGTTTTTCAGGACGCGATCAAAGATTATCTGCGTCCTGTGATTCCGCTTTGGGAAGACCCCACGGTGACAGAGATCCTCATCAACGGATTTGATCAAATCTTCGTTGAGAGAAAAGGGAAGCTAGAAAAAACTGATGTTAGTTTCCGATCTGAAGATGACCTCATGGCCGCAGTGAATGCAATTTCACAGAGCGTTGGCCGAAGAATTAACTTAGAAGAGCCACGATTAGATGCACGTTTGCCTGATGGCTCACGTATTCACGTTGTGATTCCACCTCTCGCCCGCACACGCGGAGCGGTAGTGAGCATTCGTAAATTCACTCAAAGCAAAATCAATTTCAAAGATTACATCAAACTTGGTGCGATCAGCCCAGATGCTGCGAACTTTCTCGATGTTTGCATGTTCCTCGGAAAAAACATTTTAGTTAGCGGC
>JAYSYM010000345.1:0-1410 GCA_043727635.1 Bdellovibrionales bacterium
TAAGTCGTTGAACCGATACAGCTTAATGAGCCATTCGCTAATGCTGGCTTCAACAAATTCGAAGCATCAAGTGAGCCGCCGCTCGTAGCACCCGCACCAACGAGAGTATGAATCTCATCGATGAACAATACTGCGTGTTTCTCAGCTTCGAGAGCTTTAACAACAGCCTTCAAACGTTCTTCGAAATCACCGCGAAATTTAGTTCCAGCTAACAACGCACCCATATCAAGTGAGTAGATAACAGCGTCCCGCAAGATTTCGGGAACTTCGTTCGCAACAATCTTCAACGCCAGTCCGTCAGCGATTGCAGTTTTACCAACTCCCGGTTCACCGATGAGGAGGGGATTGTTCTTAGTTCTTCGGCAAAGCACCTGAATCGCGCGCTCGATCACATCATCGCGACCGATCAAAGGATCAATAAGATTTTTTCGCGCACGCTCATTTAAGTTTTGGCAGAAAGCCTTCAGCGGAGATTCTTTCGCCTGCTTTGACCCATCTTTCGGTAAGCCATCGATCTCGGTAGATTCGGGCTCTTCATCGCGAACAGGTTTAGCAATTCCATGTGAAAGAAAATTAATAATATCGAATTGATTCACGCCTTGGCTCTCTAAGAAGAACACAGCGTGAGAATCTTTCTCGTTGTAGAGCGCAACAAGGACATGGCCTGTGCTTACAACATCTCGACCCGAGCTCTGTACTTGAATCACAGCTCGTTGAAGCAAACGATGGCAGGCGAGAGTGAACTCTGGCTTCCAAGTTTCAGTCGAAGGAGAACTTTCAGTAGAGTAGATTTCATCGCCTTCAGCTTTTTGATAACGAATTTTAGGGCAGTGCTGATCGAGGAAGCCTTCAAGCTCTCGATTTAAGCGAGGGAGATCAGCTGAGCATGCTTTCAAAATCTCGATGACTTCGTCATCTTTCGTCAGCGTAAGGAGGATATGCTCCAAGCTCACAAATTCATGGCGATGTTCTTTTGCGTATTGGGCGGCTGAATTGAGAATTCGTTCTAGTTGCGTCGAGAGCATCTGTCCCCCCTTCGTAGAATTATGCAGATTCCATAATGCACTTAAGCGGATGTTTCTGCTGCTTAGAATACTGATTCACCTGAGCCACTTTGGTTTCAGCTATCTCATAGCTGAAGGTACCCGCTACTCCGGCACCTTGGTGGTGAACCTGCAGCATAATCTGCGTAGCTTCATCATACTCCTTAAAGAAAAATTTCTGAAGAATATGAATCACAAAATCCATGGGCGTGTAATCGTCGTTGAGCAAAAGCACTCGATACATCGCAGGCGTGCGCGTAGCAGTCGCGCTCTCTGGCTTAGGTCGAGTAATCATTGCTGTTCCTGATCCAGTGTTGTCGTCACCTTTACCTGGACCAAGGTGTGGAAATTTCTCGCTCATATCCAT
>JAYSYM010000346.1:0-4595 GCA_043727635.1 Bdellovibrionales bacterium
AATTTGCGCGGTGTCGAAACGAATGGGCGGAAATGAGTAGCAGTTGCCGCTGAAAGGGCTTTCAAATATCGGATCGAAGATGATTTTGGTGTCGCCAAACTCAAAGATGTAGCCAGCATGAAGAACGCGAGAGATTTTCAAAGCAGCCGCCGGAGCCAAGCTACTTTGCTTTCATCGCAAGGTACTCATCGTAAGTCATCTCGCGATCGTCTTTAAGAGTGACATCAATCTCGATGATTCGATTTGCTGAGGTTTGAATAAACTCATGATCGTGAGTTGAGAAGATCACTGAACCTTTAAAGCGTACGATTCCTTCGTTCACAGCCGAAATACTTTCGAGATCTAAATGGTTGGTCGGGCCATCGATCAAAAGTACATTGGCGCCTGAGAGCATCATCTTTGCGAGCATGCACCGAACTTTTTCTCCGCCCGACAATACATTTGGTTTCTTGAGAGCTTCATCGCGACTAAAAAGCATTTTACCTAAGAAACCTCGGACAAAAGACTCATCTTTTTCTTCAGAATATTGCCTGAGCCAATCAACTAAAGTTTCGCAGCCGTGGGCGCTGTCGAAATACTTGCTGTTATCAGTCGGGAAGTAAGAACGAATTGTTGTGATGCCCCAAGTGACTGTTCCTGAATCAGGTTCAAGTTCGCCAGCTAAGATATCAAGTAAAACTGTTTTTGCGATATCACTTCGTCCGAGCAAGACAGCCTTGTCACCTTTTCTAATCGTGAAGCTGATATTTTTTAAAATCTGTTCGCCGTTAATCGTTTTCGAAATTCGATCAACTGTGAGTACGTCGCTTCCGGCTTCGCGTTTAGCGTCGAAGCCAACGAACGGACTTTTTCGAGTAGACACCGGCATGTCAGCTAGATCCAATTTTTCGAGAATCTTTCTCCGTGATGATGCTTGCGCTGACTTAGAAGCGTTTGCACTAAAGCGTCTGATGAACTCTTTTAAATCCTCAGCTTTGTCTGCATTCTTCTTGAGTTGATCGCTTTGCAAACGTTGATTGAGTTCGCTTGCTTGCTTCCAGAAGTCGTAATTTCCTGAGAAGACCTTCACTTTTCCGTAATCGATGTCGGCAATGTGAGTGCACACCTTATTTAAAAAATGTCGATCATGCGAAACAACAATGACGGTGTTCTGGAAGTTCGCAAGAAACTCTTCGAGCCATTGAATAGCATAAATATCTAAATGGTTGGTTGGCTCATCTAGCAAAAGAATATCGGGCTTACCGAAAAGTGCTTGAGCCAAAAGTACTTTCACTTTTTCAGCAGGGTCGAGATCTTTTACAAGTTTTGAATGAATCGAGCTCGATATGCCGAGGCCTTCGAGCATAGTGCCAGCATCTGCTTCGGCCTCATAACCATTGAGCTCGGCAAATTCAGCCTCTAAGTCTGAAGCACGGTCGCCATCTTTTTCTGAGAAGTCGGGCTTTGCATAAAGCGCATCTTTCTCTTCGATAATTGCAAACAGACGTTGATTGCCCATCAGCACAGTTTTCAAAACTTCGCACTCATCAAACTGATAGTGGTTCTGCTTGAGCATTGATAATCGTAAATCTTGAGAGATGTGGATCTCGCCAGTGTTCGGCTCAATCTCCCGCGATAGAACTTTTAAGAAAGTAGATTTGCCGGCACCATTGGCGCCGATGAGCCCGTAGCAATTGCCCGGAGTGAATTTGACATTTACGTCGTCAAAAAGTTTTTTGCTTCCGTAACGGAGGCTGACATTTGATGTGCTGATCATGATTGAATGTATTTCTCGACTGTCTGAATGAGGAGTTCGCGCTTAATAGGTTTTGTTAAAAAATCAGTGAAGCCGGACTTTAGGGCTTCAGCGCGATGTTCAGCCAACGCGTGCGCAGTTAACGCGATGATTGGTACGTCTAAGTTAGTTTCGCGAATCGTTTGCGTCGCTTGATAGCCATCCATCATCGGCATTTGAATATCCATCAGGATGACGTCGTAAGTATTGTTCTTCACTAGCTCAACAGCCTCAAGCCCATTATTAGCAATGGTGACGTCGATGTTAGATTTCTTTAAGTAAGTTTGGATGAGAGTGACGTTGTCTGGTGAGTCTTCGGCCAACAGAAGTCTTACCGTGCCTCGAGCGGCAGGTTGAATTGCTTCCTTGCGCGAGCTTGTCGCGACATTGATCCACCCCGAAGTTGAGTTTGCAACGAACGTAAATTCGAAGGTTGATCCTTTGCCCGGAGAACTTTCAGTCAACCGAACATCTCCACCCAGAAGCTGCGCAAGCTTTCTTGATAACGAAAGCCCTAAGCCAGTGCCACCGTATTTTCTCGTATGACTGCTGTCGCCTTGAGTGAAATCGACAAATAGTTGCGATTGTTGTTCTGGCGTAAGCCCAATTCCCGAATCTGTAACTGTGATGCGAGCTCGGTTACCGTCAGTCGCATGGAGCCTCAAAGTCACATCACCCTTTGAAGTAAATTTAACTGCGTTACCAACTAGGTTGACCAGTACTTGGCGAATTCGCACAGGGTCTGAGTTGATGACGTCATTCGCCTGCGCATCGAACTCAGTTTGGACTTTAATTCCGCGGTCTTGAGCGCGAGCAGCGAAGTCTTCAATAGTCGCTGAGATGAGATCGCGAAGTGAGAAATTAATTTTCTCGACCGTTAAGCGCCGGGCATCGACTTTTGAAATATCCAAAATATCATCGATAAGCCTGAGCAGCTGCTGCCCATTTCGTTTAATGATTTCCCACACCTTAGGTTCTTCTTGGGTGGGGATTAGGCCACTCGAAAGAGAGTCGGTCATTCCAATCACGATTCCAAGCGGAGTGCGAAGCTCGTGACTCATGTTCGCTAAGAAATCGCTTTTGGCTTTCTCTCGCGTTTTTAAAAGAACGGAAGCTGAAAGAAGTGAGGAGCGAAGCAGTTCTACTTCCTGAATTCGAGACGGGGCAAGAACCGGGATATCACCCTTAGCTAAAGTCGCCGCAGCATCGGCCCCAGCTTTGATTGAGCCTCTAAGCCATCGCGAAAAATAAACGGTCGATATCGTCGACAAGGTTAGAAGCAAAATGGCTAGAGTGATCAAAGTTAAAAAGGTCCGATTGTACTCGGCTTCTAGCGCCTCAACTGGCACCGCAACTGCGGTATACCAGCCCGAAAACGACGCCTTTCGATATGCTGTGTAGGCGGGAATTCCCTCGAGGGTTTCCGTGCGCTCGAGGCCCGAGTCTGAGTTTTTAAACTTAGCGCGAAGGCTCTCGGCCGCAAGGCCTCCTACAAATTTTTCTGGCTCGCGCGACCGAGCTGCTAAAGTCCCGAATCGATCGACGACTGCGCGAGTCCACTCGTTTGGCGCTGATTGATAGCGCGTGATGATCTCATGGAAATCGTCTGTCGTAATAATTGCCGACAAAACGTAGACGACGTTGCCTTGATCACTAAAAACCGGAACTCGAATTGCGAAGGCAAAATCTGCTTCAATCCCTCGACCCTCTGGAACTTTAACTACCGGCCCTGCAACCGGCGTTCGAGTTTTTATCGCTTCAGCAATACTGCCAGGTTCAACTGTCGACTCGATTTTTTTCGAATAGGGCTCAAGAGCAGATAATAACCGCTCGGCTTTGTCAGAGTGTAAAAGAATGTTGGACCAAGATGGCTGAGACTTCAAAGTCCGCGCGAGTACTTGCTGATAAAAATCAAATTGTTTGGTCCGAAGTGTGTGTGCGTTCCCGACAGCTTGTAGTGCTCGAACTGACCCCATAATTTCTTGGTCGACCGCAAAAGCAAGTTCATCGGCTGACTTGATTAAATAGCGACGACTCGATTCGCGCTCGCTCTCCATCAAGCGATCGATCACGAAAGTGCAAAAGACGAGCGTAGGAACTACGGCGATTAATACGATCGCCATGAGATAGGTACTTAAGCTGAAATTTCGCAGTGATTTAGGAACGCCGGTCATCGCAAATTTTTAAGTGAATACGATGGAATAGGCAAAGAGAAAGAGCTAACCCGAGGTGAGTTTTAATCCGCAATCGTGGCAGAAGTGGCTGCGGTCCTTACGGCGTGAAGCATGCTTTGTATTGTCACACTGAGTGCGCAACGTTTTGTTCAGGCGCTCGCCGCACGTTGGGCAAAAAGCTACCCCTGCATTCGAACGACCGTGATTCATGTTCTGACATCTGACTTTATTCACAAAGCTCCCTGGCTAGAGACATGATTGTAGCACTTGCGGTTATGATAGGTATAAAACCTCACCAGTCATGTCGGCTCAGGGCTACTTGAGAAGAAAGATCGACTAAAGTTCAAACAGTTGAGGTCTTAAGCCGAAAAGAAGTAGTGCAAACAGGTTGTTAGAGCTTTACTCTAATTAAGTACGCACTACGAAAAGCCTATCCAGGCATCCTTAAGTTTTCGTGTTTCAGTTTAGTCTTCAAGTTAAGAATCAGTCTCTGCAGTAAGTTAGTCTAAAAAGTACAGTCCAAGTCGATCGTTCCATCGTTTTGAATCTTTTCATCGAGGAGTCGTTCATGGCAGCACACGTAATTTCATTTAACTGCGTTTTAAAAAATGGCCTTGGTCAGCTAATTAGCAACACTTCTAATCGCG
>JAYSYM010000347.1:0-1404 GCA_043727635.1 Bdellovibrionales bacterium
ACTGATAGCGCAGAGGCAGGTCAACCGTGAAAAAGCATGGCAGTGAAACGTCACTATTTCAACTCATAGATCGAAGAGGATTCAATGAACTCGTTGAAAAATGGGAAATGGATAAAAGTGTTCGTAGTTTTTCGACCTGGGAGATGACCTGCGCACTTCTAACTGCGGCATCGCTTGGTATAAGTTCTCTTCGCGAAGTTGAAGGTACTCTGGGTATTGCACGCTCGACGATTAGCGACGCACTTTCCTCGAGATGCCACGCCTTTTTTATCGAACTTTGCGATGTCGTTTTGAGCCAGATAAAAACGCAGAATTCTGTTGGACGTAAAGTTAAGCGAGCACTTCGCGAGATTATCGCAATCGATGCCTCTACGTGTTTTGTGCATGGAAGCCTGTTTAGTCATAAAACTTGGGTCCGGGCGAAACTTCAAGGTAATAAAGCCAGTCTCAAGCTTCATGCGGTTTATTCTGTTGATGGCAATTGGATTGAAAACTTTTTGATCACTGGAAATAAGAAAGGTGACTCGCCAACTGCGCACTATCTTAAAATACAAGCGAACAAGATTTACGTCTTCGATCGAGCCTACAACGACCTTAAATTTTGGCTTAAAATACTTGATCATGGCTCGCACATCGTCACGCGCCTTAAAGACTCAAAGAGCAATCGAAAAAAACACAAGTTGGTTCTCAAAAATACACCGGAAGAAAAAATTGGCGTTCTTTACGACGGAATCTATGAAGCAAGTGTACCGCAAAGATATCGTTGTGCGGAAGAGTTGGGAGATCAACAATTCCGACATATTATCTACAGAGATCCCGAAACCAAACGGACTTTTGACTTTGTAACTTCTGACTTCAGCTTGTCTGCGCAAACCGTAGCTGATATTTACAAACGACGATGGGCGATCGAATTATTTTTCAGATGGCTCAAAGGGCATCTAAACATTCGCTACCTACCGCTTAAAACAACGAACGGCGTGAAGATACAAGTGGCGACTGCGCTCTTGCTTCAACTCCTTCTCCAGCTCAAACGAATAACAAAGAATATTGATTTTACACCTTGGGAAATTCTTCGTGCGTCGAGAATAGCAATCGTTCGACAAAGTCTCAGCCAAGGCTTCGCTCCCGCTGATTGCCGCTGGAGCCGCGCTGTAGATCCGCCTTCTGCCGTTTGGCAGCTATGAATTTAAACCGGACGGCAGTGGAAAAGTTGGGTTTTAAAATCGTGTGATAAGGTGCCTTCACTTCCGCTGCGGAAGTAAAAGGAGCATTAATGAACGAAATCAAGAAAGCTAACAATTCAGTAAAAGACGTGTATCCTTCGCAGCTGCAACTTCTTAGTCGGTTGCGCACTCTCCGAACTGAAACTCTTCACGACGAATTAATTTCCAAAACGGGTGACGA
>JAYSYM010000348.1:0-4566 GCA_043727635.1 Bdellovibrionales bacterium
GGCTGAAGAGATAACCACTCGGTGCCTTCGCGAAGCTCAGCGAGCAATGGCGCACTTGAACCGCTACAGTGTTAGCGTGAGTTTAGTCTACCGCCTAGAGCTTCTCGAGCAATCTCTCGACCGCATCGCAACTCTGCTCAACCTCATGCAGTCAGATAAAGACCATCGATTGCAGTGGAAACGCTTGATCGCAGATTTAATTCGCACGCGATTTGAATCGACAAAGCTTTCCGGCCTTGTTCGAAGCAATCTGCACTTGCTCGCCCGAAAAATTGTTGAGCGCACCGGAGCATCTGGTGAACATTACATTGCTAGATCATCAAAAGAATATACGCAGATGCTTTTATCAGCGGCGGGCGGCGGAGTTCTCACTGCTGGCACGACAATTTTAAAGTTTCTCGCCACGGCGGTCGCAGCCGCACCATTGATCGAAGGCCTGCTTCTATGGGCTAGTTATTCAGGAAGCTTTTTGCTGATGCAAAAACTTCACTTCACCCTTGCGACCAAGCAACCATCGATGACGGCTCCCGCTCTCGCGTCAAAACTCAAAAATTTAGATCCAAACGCCGAGAATGTTGAATTCATCAACGAGATAAAGTTTCTAACTCGCTCCCAATTCGCTGCTGCTGTTGGGAACATTGGGCTGGTCATCCCGACTGCAATTGCTTGTGATCTTGTTTGGCGATACTTCACCGGCGGACCTGTCATCGATTCTCACTATGCTCATAAAACTATTCTCTCATTAGATCCGCTCGAAACTTTAACCATTCCGTTTGCAGCGCTAACTGGCGTGTGGCTTTGGCTATCAAGTATATTTGCAGGATGGTGCGAGAACTGGGTCGTATACCGTCGCATTCCGGAAGCGATGCAACAAACTGGCGGCGAAGAGCGGTCGTCTTGGCTTTTACGAAACATTTCGGGCTTCGCCGGAAATATCTCACTGGGCTTTCTTCTTGCGTTCACTCCGATATTAGGAAAATTCTCAGGACTTCCACTCGACGTACGACATATCACACTGTCAACTGGTGCACTCACATTTGCAGTCTGCAGCCTCGGGCTTGACGTGGTCGATCCGTACATACTGTCAAAAGCAATAGCCGGCATAGTGATAATCGGAATCTTAAACTTCGGCGTAAGTTTCGCTCTAGCTCTTTACACAGCCGTTCGCGCCCGCTCGATTCGAAGCGATCGCTTTGGCGAAATTCGCTCCAAGATTTTCCGTGTGATCCTCAAGAACCCCCTCACCTTCTTAATCCCAATGAAAACCCCATAGGGTAGCTGCTACCAGACGGTAGCAATACTGCGTTATGACGCTGCATTGCTACCCTTTGGTAGCAGCTACCTTTTAAGATGGGCGCATGAATACTAAAAAGATTTACTTACTATTATTAGCAGCGATTCTTTTCATCTTACCAAGTCATCAGGTTTCAGCGGCTATGACTCCACTGGCGATCGGAATAGTTCCTCCGATTCAATTTCCGCCGAGCAAGTTTGACATCGTTGGCCTCCGTGCGAGTGTCATCTACGGTAATCATCGAAGTGTTTCGGGTATCGACTTAGGACTCATCGGAAACATGACTGAAGTTTCATTCGCCGGCCTTGCAGTGGCAGGTGGCTTCAACCGCAACAAAGGCAAGGCAACGATTCTTGGCCTTCAACTTGCGGGTATCGCGAACTTAAACATGGAGAAGGCTCGCGTTTACGGTGTGCAAGCAGCACTTGTTAACTATAACAAATCAGAATCTCATGTCGTCGGCCTTCAGCTGGCGGCGGCTAACCTTGCGAAAGACACAACGATTTACGGCGTTCAAACTGGCATTTGGAATAACGCACGAGCAGTATATGGATTTCAGATCGGGCTTGTGAATATGGCGACTGACTTACACGGTCTGCAGATCGGCTTAGTGAACTTCCATCATAATGGAGTGTTCAAAGTAGCGCCGATCCTCAACGTTGGCTTTTAGTTCTTCTTTAGAGCGGCGACTGTGAAGTCGCGCGAATTCAGATTTAAATTAATTTTCAAATCGCTCAGCAAAACTTCTGTTGAGCGATTGTTCTCAAGATTCTTCACCACGATTTTTTGTGCGCGATAGATATTTGATTTCGTACCAATGTAATCCTGGAAAACCACACGCTTAACTTCTTTAGCGCCCTTGAAGTAGTTCATCTCTTGTGGCAACGCCTTTGGCATAGTCATCTTCAGTAACACTCGAGTGTAATCACTAGAGCCTGCTGCAGGAGTAACTTCGAGCAGAGCTACCTTTGCATCTTGAGATAGGATTTTTGCTGAAGCACCCTTAAGAGCGGCTGAATTTAAATCGTCAGGGCTAAGTTCTGAGCCTAACACTCCAGATGATTTCTTTGAGCTTACAATTCGACGCACTTGTTTGCTTGAGGGAAGATAGAGCCATTGATTTTCATTGCCGTCTTTGATCTCAGCGAGAACAGCAGTACCCTTCACATCAGCCGGAGCAAGAATTCGCGCCATAGCGTAATAAACTTTTCCGGCTCTCAAAGTCTGAAGTTTGAGATCGCGAGTTTTCACATCGCCATTGGCTTCAATAATTTTCAAACTCACACGCGCTTGATCACTTTCAGCCTCTAAGTGCTGACGACTTGTTTTCAAAATATCCTGCGCCTCATCGGCAGAAGCCGAGCTACCGGTCAGACTGAATGATAGCGCTACCGTAAAACCTGCAGCTCTGCGAAAGCCTGAGGATTTTTTAGACTTAATAGACGGCGTTGTCGCAACGTTGTTAGCTTTCTTAGCTGGCTCAAGAAGACCTGGGAATAATTTAATCATCGCTGGCATAAACGCTAAATCCCCGATACATGCCGCAACAATAGATAAGATCATATACGCTCCAAAAGTCTGATTCAGTCCAAAGCTAGAAGTCAGGAAAACCGCAAATCCCGCAAAAGTCAGCAACGATTCAGAGAGACACGGATTTCCCTCACTTAGCAAAGCCTGCTCGAGAGGCAAACCGTTTTTGCTTGAAGCTTGAAGCCGACGTAAACGGCTTAAAATATAAACTGTGTTGTTAAATGCTAAACCGATTGCGATTGAGAAAATTAGAGCAATCGCTACTTTTATCGGAGTGCCGATGAGAGCCATTGTTCCGATCAACATTAGCGGCGCCATCACATTCGGAATACAAGCCACGAGCGCGTAGCGCCATGAGCGGAATATGACAATAAGTAACAATCCAATGACTGCGATCGATTGCCAGAATCCGAAAACTAATTCGCGAGCAACTTCTGAATTGATCGTATAGCTCACGACTGCAAGACCGGTTTGGGTTACTTTCGCTTGAGGAAGTTCGCGCGAAATTATTGCATCAACTTCTGACCGGATTAACGCTACTTGATTAGTGGTTAAATCCGGAAGCCTGATGCCGAGACGAGCAGTCTTTTGCTCCCCGTCTACAAATCGGCGCAACGGATTTGCTTGCGCCATCGAGAATAAGAAATTTGCTTCAGCAATCGCGCCTTTTGTAGCAGGAAGTGGTCTGCCCATGAAATCGCTGAGCGCTAGCACCGAACCTACGTTCTCGAGACTTCGTACACTTGAAGCAATCTTATCGAGCAAAGCTAAGTTATCCGGATCCGTCCACGTGCCGTTAGGAAGTTCGATACTAACTTCGAGCGGCACTGTGCCACCGAACTGCTTATCGATTCTCGTCATTGCGTGATGGACCGGCTCAGACTTTGGAATTTCATCAAACAACTGAGCTGAGTAATTTAAATTTTTAGAACACAGACTAAGAATTGCTGTAAGCCCAATGACTGATACGAACACAATTTTCGCGTGCTTAGTAAACAGAAGCATCCATGATGCAGGCCTACTCATCCAAGTGCGCTGTACCGGAGTCATCTTATACATCACTGCCAAGAACATGACTTGCGACAAGATAAACGTGAGCATCACTCCTCCCGCAACTGCAATTGCATATTGCTGGATAAGTGGAATTTTTGTCGTCGCAAGCGCTGCAAAGCCAACTGCTGTAGTAATGCTACCTAAGAAATTTCCGATCATAAGATCAGAAAGCGTTTTTACAGAAAGATCCCATCGCTCTTGTTGAGCTAAATCTTTGCGCGCAGTTTTTAGATTGTCAGACCATAAATGAAACGTATGAATGCACAATGAAACAAAGGCGATACTCACAACCACGGGAAGAGTGCCCAGCAAAACAGTGAACGGGATTCCAAAGAACGCAAGCGCACCGATTGTTGAGATGTTGCAGACAATTAAACCTGCAAGCACAAAAAGCAGCAGCGATTTATTCTTAAAGAAGAACGCAAACGCAATAACGAACACCACGAGGCAGAGCCCTAAAAACATTCCGAGTTCAGATTTTAATTTACTCGCGAGACTCTGAGACATGACTGGAACGCCTGCAATGCCGGCTACAAACTTTCCGTTCGTAGTTCTGAGAATCGATTCGATTTTCGACTGTATTGCAGCTAACTCGACGAGAGTGGCCTCTTTGGGTTCGATTACGACTAATACTGATCGCAAATCTTGTGAGATCAATTGAGGGCGCAGGAGAGCCTGCGATTCAACTT
>JAYSYM010000349.1:0-4556 GCA_043727635.1 Bdellovibrionales bacterium
TTCTGACTCACAAGCGCTTGCACGCCATAGACATCGGAGTCGTACTCGATGTTACCGATGAAGGCTCCTCCCGTTTGCGCAAACGAGAAATCAGTTTTCGAGTAGTGAGCTCTTAATCCAACGGCAACTGGCAGCTCAATAATGTTGTATCGAATTGCGGCCGCAACTTGCGACAACTCTGCATCTTGAATTTTAATTTTTGGGAGTATACCCGCTTCGACAGTTAGTCCGAACGGAATACTTACTCGGCCTAATAGCCCAACATTATATAGGTTCTTGAAGTCAGAGTTAGGCGATGTTCGCTTGATGATCTCGCTAATCTTGTCAGCGTCCGACGTTCCACCCGTTACGCCTACTTCAAATCCCCAAAGTCTTCCGAGCGAACTTGCGCCCGAAACTGAAGTGAACAAGAAGTTGTGCGAGAATTCTCTGTTAGCCCCGTTCAAATCTTCTTGAGTTAAGTTGTTAAAACTAAACTGCGCTTGCGCAGTATTCGCCGCAGCGAAAATTAATAGTGCTGAAATTGTTTTGCCCAACGACATCTTCATTTGTTGCTCCTCTTAAACGTTTTCTCTTGTGAGCTAACAGTTTAAGTGATGACACATGAGATAGCTGAGTTAATTTTTCCTAATTTCTCAATTAGAGAACCAACTTGTGTTGTATAAAAACATCTTTTTGTTCGCGTTTACGGTTTTTGTCGATAAAGTAGCTAGTGCTTTCAGATTTTCTTTATTCAACGGTTATGGTGTTCGCAAGTGAGATGGGTGATAAAACCCAGCTTCTCTCTCTACTTTTAGTCACGCGCTTCAAAAAACCTTGATGAAAGCTTGTTGCGATGGATCCTTTTCGCATTATTTACGATCTTCGGTCTTTGGATTTTGATTCCCGACAAAGCCGACGATGGAGCTATAAAGACCTCTTCGTCGCTCGGCGCTTTCATGACAACTTTCACTTTGTTTTTCATCGCTGAGATGGGCGACAAAACTCAACTCGCGACAATCGCTTTGGGCGCTCAGTTTCAAAATACTTTAGTTGTCACCGCCGGCTCAACCCTCGGCATGCTCGGCGCAAACGCTCTAGCCGTCTTCATCGGACCTTCGCTTTTGAAGAAGATTCCGATGAAGTGGGTTCGCATCTTCGCCTGCATTTTATTTCTCGGCTTCGCCCTCGCGATTCTGCTGTAATCGCAATGTCCATATATGCAACGTTTCCGCCACTATATGGACATCGGGCATCGCTAATTGAGAACTCAACCACATTCTCCCAGTCGAATCCCAACAACCTTAACGATTTGCCGCAAGAAATCTTCAACTATGATTGTGAGGTGTGCCGCGCGAGTTCGGTCTCGAGGCTGCCCTTGTCAGAGCTAACACTCAGCGAGCCTTCTTGGGCGACGACGTTCCATTCGTTGTCGCGCTCGAGCCACAAAGCGAGTTGATCTAAAAATTTTGGAGCAAACGAGTAAATTTCGATTTGCTCGGCCTTATGAACTTTCTCGGCGGCCATGTCCTTCAACAACAACGAGGCATCTTTGTAAGTGTAAACTTTTACGAGATTCGACGCCTTCGATGCTTTATGAAGTTTCTTAGCACTCGGATTTCCAATTTCAATCCAAAGGCCAATTTGGCCGCGATCGTTCATCATCTTCAGTGCTGGCTGATCGGGATCACTCAAACCACCCGGAGGAAATTCAAGACCTCGATCGTAATTTAAACTGTATGCGAGTACGCGAGACAAAAGAAAATGGTCAATCTCAGATGGATGCTTCGCGACCCGAAGATCTATACTTTCGTAAACACCACGATCGATGTCACTTAACGAAACACGAAATCGGTATAGCGTCGCCGGCTGAGCCATTAGAAAGTCTGCCGATTTAAACTAAGCAATTTTTTTACCATCTGCCTTTGCAATGCGCGCGATCTTGCTCGCGGTATGTCGGCTCGATTTCACTTCAGTGATAAACTTAAGTTGATTTTCAACTAGCTGATCGAAGACGAATAGTAGATTGTCGTGCTGGCGCGCTCCCACTTCGAAACCCTGCTCAGCTCCCAACAACTCGATCGTCTCGTGAACAGCTTCGATCGTTGATACGCAACCCTCTCTTGGCTGCTTGCGAACGCGAAAGGTAGATGGCGCAGACGGAGTAAAGCAAATTCGCTGCAAGCCGCGAAGGTTTTCGCTGCGAACCATTCTGCGAGCTGTGTTCCAAGTGCCGTCGATGACAAACACCGCAAGTTTTTTACCTTCAGGAAAAATCGCGCTTCGCTCACTCGCAGGCATCAAACTTACATCTGTCGATCCTACTCCCGGATAAAGCATCACAGGATGATAGGCAGAGTCGCTCAAAATTGAATTTACTTTCGCATCAGCCGAATAGTCTTCACCGATAATCAAATCCGAATTTTCTAAGCACAAATGAGTCATGCGACCAGTCGCAATGCGACGCCGGCGTTCAATCGGATGAATCAAGATTACAAACTTCATCTCAGGATCAAAACGCTTGATGTGTTCGCAGTAGCAACTCAACGATGGTTGAAAACATGAAAAGCAACTCTCGCGATAAGAGTTGAGTTGCTTGAAGTATTCCTGTTTGCGCTTGCGATAGTCGTCAATTTTCACTACTCGATTGTCGCTCTCACCGGAGCGATTCGCAAACTAGCCTCGACCTCATCGGGTCCGTTTGGGCGCTCGGCCACCTATCAAATGACCAGGCCCTCGAGTTTAGCGGCAAGGCTGTCGCTCTAGTAGTAATTGGCGGGGGTCACGATGTTTGTAATCGCGAAAGTTGCTCCGTCGAAGAAACCTTCGCCTCAGCGTGAGACAACTTCAAAACCCGGACCCAAGTTTTAGCTCCACGCGCTTCATAAATCCTAAACACAGCGCGCGTAACTCCCGAATAGATATTCGAGGAGAATCACCATGTTATCAACTGTAGTTGCTATCTTTTTATTTGTGATCGTCGCTGCCTTTTTCAAAATGGGCGTTACCATTTACAACGGTCTAGTAAGCCTTCGGGCGCAAGTTGAAAGAGCTTGGTCGAACATCGACGTTATTTTAAAGCAGCGCTTTGATGAGCTTCCGCAATTGATTCAAGTTGTTGAGCAGTACGCAAGCTACGAGGCTGGCGTTTTAAAAGAAATTGCAGAAGCTCGCACACGCTACGGCGCTTCAAACTCAGTGAGTGAAAAGATTCAAGCATCAAATGAAATCTCAATGGCTCTGCGCGGAGTTTTTGCGATTGGCGAAGCCTACCCTGAATTAAAAGCGAACCAACAATTCATGCAACTACAATCTCGCATCTCATCTCTTGAGAGCACGATTGCTGATCGCAGAGAAACTTATAACGATGCGGTCACGAACTTCAATACTCGCATTGAACAGTTTCCAGACGTGTTCGCAGCTCGCTTCTTAGACTATGAACGCCAAGATCTTTTCGAAGTAGCGGACAAAGAAAACGTTGTTCCTAATTTAAAAATGAATCTTCCTAAATTTGGTTCAGATAGCAAAAAGGGCGCTTAATGGCTTCGTCAGGGCCGCAGCTACTTCAAGTTGCAGTTGCCTCTGCAGTGGGCGGCGGAAGCTTGCTTTACAAGGCGATGAACAACTACAAACGCCTTCGCGAGGTCGTCGACACTCCCCGCTCTAAAGTTGCGTCAGCACCTCAAGGCTTCGTTGAGCTTGAGGGCTTTGCTTGGCCTCAAGGTGAAACTGTTCAAACTCTCGATAACGAAGAAGCAATTTATTACGTTTTAAAAATTCAAAAAGAAGAAGAATCAGGTTCGGGAAAAAATCGCAGAAAAAGTTGGGTCACAGTTTTCAATTATGACTACGTGGTGCCGTTCTATTTATTAGATCCAACCGGTGTGGCAATCATTATGCCGCAAAACTCCGAAGTCGAAGTATGTAACTCAACAAAACGTTCATTTTCAAAACTTTCTCCCGATACTCGCACTCGAGTAGCCGACATGGTTAACGGAACCATTCCTAACTTCCCTCCCGGCACAGGCTTTTTCGGCGGCGCCAATAGATATCGCATCGTCGAAAAAAAATTAGTTGTAGGTTCACCTTTCTATGCGAGCGGTGATTTTAAAACTCACTCGTTTAATCAACTTACGATCGACGATACACTCGCGACTTTCGCTCACAAAGTAATTAACTTTGAAGCGCGCGCACTTAAAAACGCAAGTGCCCTCCTTGACCGCAACCGCGATGGTTACGTTTCAGCCGAAGAAGCAATTGCTGGCTACACCACTGCTGCAAAACTTTCGCGTCTTAATCCAAAAACAGAAACTGCACCGCTCGAAGTCTTTGGAACTCTCGACACTTCTGATAACCACAAACTTTTTTTCGCAGACACGCATCAACATCACTTAGTTGAGCGACTCGGCCGTTGGCAAACTCTCAAACTTACCGGTGGCGCAGCACTCGTGACCGCATCAATTTGCTTAGGACTTTTCGATTTCGGATTGATCACCAACCCTTTCGAAGCAGCGCGGGCCGCCGAGCGCCAAAAATTAGCGACTCAACAGCGCTCACTTGCAGCAGCAGAAGTCGAA